>NZ_JBXFWF010000009.1:0-83771 GCF_056854515.1 Stenotrophomonas sp. STEN063 | reverse complement strand
CCGCCCCCCGCGCCGGCCCGAGCGCCCCGCCCGACCCGCCGCCCGGGCCGGGCCCGCCCCCCCCCCCCCCCTCCCCCGCCCGCCGCCCCCCCGGCACTACAGGTGACGGTTTGTCGGCAATGCTCCAGCCGAGCATGGCTCGGCTCTACAGGTAACGGTTTATCGGTAATGCTCCAGCCGAGCATGGCTCGTCTCTAGCTTGCTGTGCGGCTTCAACTTCCACGCTGATACAGATGTGTCATCAGCGAACGCAATGCTGCGGTTCGCGCCTGTTTGGAGACGAAGCCCCAGTGGCGGTTGCGGGCGAGCTCGCGCAGGTCGGGGTCCTGCTCGGCGGTGAACAGGATCACGCCTGGCTCGCTGCCCCAGCGCTCCACCAGCAGTGGCAACAGGGCGGGGCCGCTGATGTCGCCCATGCGGACGTCCAACAGCAATAGATCAGGGATATTGTCGGCGCGCGTCGCCGCCTGCGCCGCATCGACGCCACCGGCGAACTCGACCTGGCAGCCCCAGCGTTCCAGCAGCAGGCGGGTGGCCAGGCTGATGCGTGGGTCATCGTCGATGCACCAGACCCGGCATCCTGCCAGCAGGGAATCCATCTGCGGCTCCTCCGGCGGGCTTACCGGCAGCGTGCCGCAGCCGACGTCGCCGCGTGGCAGGGTGACCGAGAACACGCTGCCGCGCCCGGGCGTGGAACGCAGGCCGATGCGGTGATCCAGCAGGTGGGCGATGCGATCGACGATGGCAAGGCCAAGGCCGGCGCCGGGCTCTTCGCTGCCGGCGTTGTCGAGCCGACGGAACTCCTCGAAAATCTCCCGCTGGCGTGCTTCCGGTATACCGGTGCCGGTGTCATGTACTTCGATGCGCAGCTGCTCGCCATCGCGGCGACAACCGATCAGAATGCGACCGCTGCGGGTATAGCGCACGGCGTTGGACAGCAGGTTCTGCAGGATCCGTCGTAGCAGGGCCTCGTCGCTGCGCACCACCGCAGTGGTGGTTACATGGTTGACCAGCAGCCCGCGTGCATTTGCCAGAATGCCGAATTCGATGCTCAGTGCTTCCAGTAGTGGTTCCAGCGCGAAGTCGCCGACCCGCTTCTCAAGTGCGCCCGATTCCAGACGCGAGATGTCGAGCAGGCTGGTCAGGATGCCATCCTGCGCGGTCAATGCATTGTCGACGTTGTCCGCGATGTCGCGACTTGCGGCATCGGGCAGGCGGCTGCGCAGCGCCGACAGGAACATGCGCGCGGCATTCAGCGGCTGCAGCAGGTCGTGCACGGCGGCGGCAACCAAACGCGTCTTGGCCTGGTTGGCTTCTTCGGCGTCTCGTTTGGCACCGGCCAGGTCGTGGGTGCGTTCGCTGACCCGCAGGCTGAGTGTGTCGGCCAGTGAACGCAGGTCGCGGGCAGCGTTACGGTAGGCGGTGATATCGGTATAGCTGGTGACGAAGCCGCCATCCGGCAAAGGATTGCCGCGGATCTCGATGACGTTGCCGTCGCCGCTTTCGCGCTCATGCATGTGCGGGGTGGCGGAGCGCAGGTGGTTGAGTCGGCGCTCGATGGCTTCCTCGACCGGGCCGGGGCCGAGCAGGCCACGGCGCGCGTTGTAGTGGAAGACGTCAGCGATCGGACGGCCAACCTGGATCAAACCCGGTGGGAACCGGAACAGCTCGATGTAGCGGCGGTTCCAGGCCACCAGGTTGAGCTGTGCATCGACCACGCAGACACCTTGTGGCAGGTGCTGCAGGCTGGCGCACTCGCCGTAATCGGCTGCATGGGCAGCATGCACGATGCCGTCCTGGGCGGTGCGCAGCTCCAACGCGTGGAGCTCGACCAGTTGTTCGAGCTCGCGTCGGCTGCGCTCGCGCAGGCGTGCCAGCCGTTGCCGCTGCCACAGCCCATAGCCGAGCAGAAGCACGGCAATCAGGCTGGCCATCACCGCACCGGCGAAGGTGCGCGCGCTATTGCTGCTGTTTGCCGTGCTGCGCAGCAGGTGCAGGTTCCAGCGCTGATGCGGCAGCGGCTGCGAGACCCAGATGACCTCACCTGCATCGGGCAGCTTCACCAACTGCTGGTTCGGCCCCAGCCGCTTGCCTGGCGAATGTTGCAGCAGCTGCTTTGGCAGATGGGTGTACTGGCGGGTGCGCAGCAGTTCTTGGCGGACGTCGTCATCCAGTTCCTGCAGGGCGAAATAGCGCCATGGCCGATGGCTGGACAGGAAGATCACGCCATTGCTGTCACTGACGAACACCGTGTCGGTGGTATCCGCCCAGGTCTGCTCCAGTGGTCGCAGGATGACCTTGACCACCACCACGCCGACTGGATTGCCGCTCTCGTCGCGCACCGCCTCGGACAGGAAATAGCCGGGCATGGCGGTGGTGATGCCCTCGGCATAGAAAGTGCCGCTGCCCTCGTGCATCGCCTGGCGGAAATAGGGGCGGAACTGGTAGTCATTGCCGACATTGTTGCTGCGGGGCATGCGCCAGTTGCTGGCGGCCAGGGCCACGCCATTGCGGTCCAGCAGGGTCAGGGTCGAGGTAGCGGCCACGCCATTGACGCGTTCGAGCTTGCGATTCAGGCGGTCCAGCTCGGCACGGCTTATCGTCGTCCGCGCCAGTGCATTGCGTACATCCGGGTCCAGCGCCAGCACCGCCGGCAGCACCCGGTGGCGTTCGATGAGTGCCTGCAGAGCCTCGCCATGCAGGTGCAGCTGGGTTGCCGCCCGTGCAGCATCGCTGGCAAGGCTGCTGCGCTCGAAATGGCGCAGCGCAGCCAGGCTGATCGCAGCGATGGCGAGCGCGGCGGCGAGCGGCAGCAGCCAGCGCATGCGGCGCCGATGTGTAGGAAAGAAGGGCATGGCTGCGATGGTCCGGCAGGGCTGCGGCGAGCGACCATAGGTCTTGTCCGGTTATTGGTGTGATTGGTCCGAAAACGCTGATCCGGCACCGCTGGTGTGCTCCGCAGTAACACCAATGCGTTATCGGCGACGCGCGCTTTGGCGCGTAAAAAACCTCCAGTAGCGAATATCCGAGGTTTCCTGCTGTGCATGCCACTTCCGCCATTGTTGCCAGCCCGCATGCGCGGCTGCCGCTGTATCGCCAGCTTTACGTGCAGGTGCTGGTCGCGATCGCGCTGGGCGTGCTGCTGGGCCATTTCGAGCCGGTGTTCGCCGAGCAGCTGAAGCCGTTGGGTGATGCCTTCATCAAGTTGGTGAAGATGATCATCGCGCCGGTGATCTTCCTGACCATCGTCACCGGCATTGCCGGCATGACCCACCTGCGCAGCGTCGGCCGGGTATTTGCCAAGGCAATGGCCTACTTCATGTTTTTCTCCACCCTGGCGCTGGTGGTCGGCATGGTGGTGGCGCACGTGGTCCAGCCCGGCGCCGGCATGAACATCAATCCGGCTGATCTGGACCAGAGCGCGGTGGATGGATACGTGCAGCGCTCGCACGAGCTGAGCCTGGTTGGCTTCGCTTTGGACATCATTCCCAAGACCCTTGTCAGTCCGTTCGTGGGCGACAACATCCTGCAGGTGCTGTTCGTGGCGGTACTGTTTGGTATCGCCCTGGCCTCGGTCGGCGAGAAAGGGCGGCCGGTATTGGCGCTGCTGGATGCGCTGACCACGCCGGTGTTCAAGTTGGTCCACCTGCTGATGCGAGCCGCACCGATCGGTGCGTTTGGCGCAATCGCCTTCACCATCGGCAAGTACGGCATCGCTTCGCTGGTCAATCTGGCCTGGTTGGTGGGCGCGTTCTACCTGACCTCGCTGCTGTTCGTGGTGGTGATCCTTGGGGCGGTGGCACGCCTTTGCGGGTTCTCGGTAGTCAAGCTGGCCCGCTACCTCAAGGCCGAGCTGTTGCTGGTGCTGGGTACCTCCTCGTCGGAGTCGGCGCTGCCGTCGTTGATGGAGAAAATGGAAAAGGCCGGTTGCAGCAAGTCCGTCGTGGGCCTGGTCGTGCCAACCGGTTACTCGTTCAACCTGGATGGCACCAACATCTATATGACGCTGGCGGCGCTGTTCATCGCTCAAGCGACCAATACCGAGCTGAGCCTGGGCCACCAGATAGCGCTGTTGCTGGTCGCCATGCTCAGCTCCAAGGGCGCGGCCGGGGTCACCGGCGCGGGTTTCATCACCCTGGCGGCCACCTTGGCGGTAGTGCCGGAGGTTCCGGTGGCCGGCATGGCATTGATTCTGGGCGTGGATCGTTTCATGAGTGAATGCCGCTCATTGACCAATTTCATCGGCAATGCCGTGGCAACCGTGGTGGTTTCGCGCTGGGAGGGCGCGCTGGACCGGCAGCGCCTGCGTCTGGTGCTGGACGGTGCAGAGCCGTCGGAGCTGCCTCCGTCCCCCTCGGTCAAGGCCTGAGGTTTACCTGTGTGTGCGTTTTTGCGCGGGGCTCGCCACCGAGCAGGCGGCCCCGCGACTTTTTTGGCGTCCCGAGCTTGTCATGCTCATGGCTGAAACTTGCGTGCACGCAGCGGTGTGGAAGGCTTGGAATTGTGCGGTTGCAGCATGAATGCGACAGCGTAGCGACAGGTCCAACTGCCTTAACGGCGTTATCATCTCCCGTCCTTCTTGCCCATTAGCGCTCACAACTCGATGTCCAACGAAGATTTCAAGCAGGCCGCCCTCGAATATCACCGGATGTCGCCGCCCGGCAAGATCAAGGTGGTGGCTACCAAGCCCATGTTGACCCAGCGTGACCTGTCGCTGGCGTATTCGCCGGGTGTGGCCCATGCCTGCGAAGCGATCATGGAAGACCCGGCCATGGCCAGCGAGATGACCGCACGCGGCAATCTGGTCGGCGTGATCACCAATGGCACCGCGGTGCTGGGCCTGGGCAATATCGGCCCGCTGGCCGGCAAGCCGGTGATGGAAGGCAAGGGTGTGCTGTTCCAGAAGTTCGCCGGCATCGATGTGTTCGACATTGAAGTCAACGAGAACGACCCCGACAAGCTGGTCGAGATCATCGCCTCGCTGGAGCCGACCTTCGGCGGCATCAACCTGGAAGACATCAAGGCACCGGAGTGCTTCATCGTCGAGCGCAAGCTGCGCGAGCGGATGAACATCCCGGTATTCCATGATGACCAGCACGGCACCGCGATCATCGTCGGCGCCGCCGTGCTCAATGCCATGTGCATCACCGGCAAGAAGATCGAAGAGGTCAAGCTGGCCACCACCGGCATGGGCGCGGCGGGTATCTCCTGCGTCAACATGCTGGTTTCGCTGGGTTTGAAGCCGGAAAACATCCTGGCCTATGACCGCGATGGCGTGATCCACACCGGTCGTACCGACCTGGACCCGGAAAAGGCCCGCTACGCCCGCGATACCGACAAGCGCACGCTGGCCGAGATCGTCGACGGCGCAGACATCTTCCTGGGCCTGTCGGCCGGCGGCATCCTCACCAAGGACATGGTCGCCAGCATGGCGCGTGACCCGGTGATCTTCGCCCTGGCCAACCCCTACCCGGAAATCCTGCCGGAAGACGCCAATTCGGTGCGCTCGGACGTGATCATGGGCACCGGCCGTTCGGACTACCCGAACCAGGTCAACAACGCGCTGTGCTTCCCGTACCTGTTCCGCGGTGCGCTGGACGTGGGCGCGACCACCATCAACGAAGAAATGAAGGTTGCCTGCGTGCGCGCGATTGCCGCGCTGGCCCGCAAGGAAGCCTCCGACCTGGGCGCCGCCTACGGCGGTGACGTGCCCAGCTTCGGCCGCGACTACGTGATCCCGCGTCCGTTCGACCGCCGCCTGCTGGTGGAGCTGTCCTCCGCCGTGGCCCAGGCCGCGATGGATTCGGGCGTTGCTACCCGCCCGATCGCCGACATGGGCGCCTACCGCGACAAGCTGGCCCAGTTCGTCTACCGCACCAGCCTGTTCATGAAGCCGGTCTATGACCGTGCGCGCTCGGACAAGCAGCGTGTGGTCTACGCCGAGGGCGAAGAAGAAGTGGTGCTGCAGGCGGTGCAGAACGTGATCGACGAAGGTGTTGCCTTCCCGATCCTGATCGGCCGTCCGGACGTGATCGAGGCCCGCATCGAGCGGCTGGCGCTGCGCATGCGTGCCGGTGTCGATTTCGAAATCACCAACATCAATGACGACCCGCGCTTCAACGAGTACTGGCAGTACTACCACGAGATGACCGGCCGCAAGGGCGTCACCGTGGCTGCCGCCAAGAACCTGATGCGTTCGCGTCCGACCCTTATCGCGGCGGTGATGGTTGCCCGCGGTGAGGCCGATGCGATGTTGTCTGGCCTGGTCGGCCGCTTCCACAAGAAGCTGGGCTATGTGCGCAGCGTGATTCCGCTGGAAGCCAAGGTCAGCTCGACCTCGGCGATGACCGGCGTGATCAACAACCAGGGCGTGTTCTTCTTCGTCGACACGCATGTGCAGGAAGACCCGAGCGTCGAGCAGATCGTCGAGTCGACCCTGCAGGCGGCATATCGCATGAAGCTGTTCGGCATCGAGCCGAAGATCGCGCTGCTGTCGCATTCCAACTTCGGTAGCCACGATTCCAAGGACGCGCTGAAGATGCGTCAGGTACGTGAGGCGCTGCTCAAGCGCAACCCGCGCTTGAATGTGGACGGCGAAATGCAGGGCGACACCGCATGGGATGAAGCACTGCGCGAGAAGCTGCTGCCCAACAGCACGCTCAAGGGCCGTGCCAACCTGTTCGTGCTGCCCAACCTGGAAGCGGCCAACATCGCCTACAACCTGGTGCGCGTGTTCACCAATGGCGTGGCGATCGGCCCGATCCTGATGGGCATGACCAAGCCGGTGCACATCCTCACCAGCAGCGCCAGCTCGCGCCGCGTGCTGAACATGACCGCGATTGCCGCGGTCGATGCGCAGATCCGCAAGCAGATGGAAGCCGACCGCGCGGGTTGATTGCCAACCCGCATGCGTCAAAGCAGAGCCGGCCTTGCGCCGGCTTTGTTTTTGCGGGTGAGCGAGGTCGCTGATCTCTTGTGGGAGCGGCGTCAGCCGCGAAGCAGGTGGCTCATCAGATCGAAAAATCGCCTGATACTTCAACAATGCCAGCTTCGCGGTTTACACAGCTCCCACAAGCAATGGCATGTGTGTCGGACAGGCGGCGCCGATTGAATTCCCGGTCGCCGCCAGGCATCAGAACTGTGGAATCTTCTGTGCCTCCACTATCTGCAATACCAGTTTGCGGGTAGCTGCACGGCAGGACCGATAGGCCAGCAGCAACCTCCGCTCCGATGGATCGTCCACCAGCTCCGCATTCTCACCGGGTAGCGCAGCAGCGACCGCATCCAGTTCACCTCGCCCCGTCGCCAACCATTCAAACGAAACATCCGTCACCAGGGCAATGGTAATCAAACGCATCGTGCTGGGCGATATGCCCGTCGGGCTCTCCCAGTTTCCCACCGCGCTACGGCTTACCTTCAGTTGGCCTGCCAACTCCGCCTGCGTCATCTTCATCTTTCTCCGCGCTTTGCGGATGCGGATTCCCAGATGGTCATGCATAAATTTCTCCTCGAGCGTTGACCATGAGAGCCGACCAAAAGCCTAAGCCATTGCGAGCTTGCGCAGTCGGCAAAGACTTATTGTCAATGTTCATTACGTCCGTGGATTATCGGAACGAAACTCGTCATCGATATTGACGACTTTTGCCAATGTAAATTGCATCGCCCGCTGGCGCGGCGCGATGTCGTTAGGCTGCTGCGCTGGCGCTGATTGATGGTGGTTAGTCGTTGGTATAACGCTGACAGATTGATTGGTTTATTTCCTAAGTGTTGAGCCGTTGGTGCAGGCGTGGCGCAAACCGAACCGAATGAAAAACTGCAGGCTGTCGATCATCGCTGGTGGTCATGGATGGAATTCAAGCGGCCCGCAAAACTGTGCCTGTATTCAGCGGGTACATCCGTGCTGTTGGCTGTCGCGGCGATGACGTTTGCCATCCGCGGTGGCAATGAGGACGCAGTGGTGGTTGGCCGGCTGGTGCCGGTACAGGGAATGGCTACGGTGTTGGCGCCGACGGGAGGGGTTGTGCGCTGGCTGGATGCTGACGACGGCAAACGTGTGGTCGAAGGCGATACGTTGGCGTTGGTTGCTGCACCACGCGCGATGCCGGAACTGGGTGACGCCAACCTGGCGCTTGAGCATGGCCTGCAGCAGAAAGAGCAAAGTTTCGTGCTGGCACGCGATGCGTTCAAGGAGCAGTTGGCGGCGCAGGCAACAGGCCTGCATGAGCAGATGCAGGCAGCCCGTGCCGAGGCGCAGCAGATCGCACTTGAGGTGGCTACGCGGCGGGAGCAGATACGGCTCGCCGGCGATGTGTTGACCCGACGCCGGGAATTCGAAGCGGCATCCCCCGCGGGCCTTGCCGCCGCCGAGCAGCAGGAGGCGCTGCTGCTGGAGTACACAGTGCAGTTGCAGGCGTTACGCCGGCAGCAAGCCACCACGCAGCGTCTGATCGCGCAGCTGAAGCAAGCCATGCAGGAGTTGCCTGGGCGGCAGAAGGCCAATGACGCCACCTACGCGGAACATCTGGCGCAGTTGCGCCTGGATCAGGTTGAGAACGAAGCCAGTGCTGCGTTGCTGGTGAAAGCACCGGTAGATGGTGTCGTGGTTGCACGGATGGTCAAGCCGGGGCAATCGGTGCAGCCAGGCCAGCCGCTGCTCAGCCTGCTGCCCGGCGATGGTCGGCTCGAGGCCGAGTTGATGGTGCCGGGGCGTGCGATCGGGGCAATGGCACCTGGTGATCGGGTAGTGTTGCGCTATCAGGCATTTCCGCACCAGAAGTTCGGCACGCAGCAGGGCACCATCGCGCACATCAGTCGGACGGCGGTTGACAGTGAGGAGGCCAGTTCCGCGGTGGAGCTGCCCGCAATGAAGGAGGCCTTCTATCGCGTGACCGTCGAGTTGGCCAACCAGGCGATCGTGGCCCATGGCCGCTTGGAGCCCCTCAAGCCGGGCATGATGCTGCATGCGCAGGTTACCGGCGAGCGGGAACCGTTGAGTGATCGTTTGCTGCAGCCCATGTATTCGTTCGGGGGCTGGTTGGGCGGGCGCTGATGGCTGGTGGTTGCACTGATTGCGGAGTCGTCCCGATTGGATGCATGCAGATGCCGGGTTCTCTGGTATGGCGTCACAGTATCGTCGGGTTTTGCGATGATTGGCGCTGGGGCCTGGCCGCATTCGACGCAACGTCGGGAGCACCACGCGTATGGGTTTGTGCGTTGATCGAGTATTGATGAGGACTGGATTCCGATGATGAAGCTTCCGTGTACTGGCTTGGCTATGGCGCTTTGCTTGGTATTGATGCCAGTGGCGCAGGCAAAGCCGGTCGTGGCGACGGTGCCCGCCAGTGTGCAGGCCGGCCCCTGCGTCGAGGGTGTGTGTGAGTACCGTTTGCAGAATGGCCTGCGCGTGCTGTTGTTTGCCGATGCCAGCAAGCCAACCGTTACCGTCAATCTGGTCTACGGCGTTGGCTCGCTGCATGAAAACTACGGCGAGACCGGCATGGCGCATCTGCTTGAGCACCTGATGTTCAAGGGCACGCCCAGGCACCCGGATATCCCGGCGGAAATGCAGAGGCGCGGGATCAGCAAGAACGCGACGACCTCATTGGATCGCACCAATTACTTCGCTTCGTTCCCGGCCAATGCCGACACCCTGGATTGGGTGCTGGGGATGGAGGCCGACCGCATGCTCAATGCCAAGGTGGCCAAGTCCGACCTGGACAGCGAGATGACGGTTGTCCGCAATGAAATGGAAGCAGGCGACAACAGCCCGATCGGCGTGCTGATGAAGCGCATGCGCTCGGTGGCTTTTGATTGGCACAACTACGCCAACATGCCGATTGGCGCGCGCTCGGACGTGGAAAACGTACCGATCGAGAACCTGCAGGCGTTCTACCGCACCTGGTACCAACCGGACAATGCCTTGTTGATCGTCGCTGGCCGCATCGACAACGAGCAGGTGCTGGCACGGGTTGCCGCGCATTTCGCACCGCTGAAGAAGCCCACGCGGACCAAGCCCACGTTCCACACCGTTGAACCGGTGCAGGACGGTGAGCGTGAAGTCAGCGTGCGGCGCAGCAGCGATCTGTCGCTGATTGCCGCCAGCTATCACGTGCCAGCGTTGGCCCAGGCCGACAGCGCGCCACTGGCGGTGCTGGGGAATGTGTTGGGGGACAACCCCAATGGCCGTCTTTACAAGGCGATGATGGAAACCAAGTTGGCGGCCTTTGCCGGCGCCAGCAGCGAAACCCTGCATGATCCGGGTTTGTTCACCCTGGTGTCGGTGCTGCCCAAGGATGGCGACCCGGGCAAGGTGGAGGCCGAGTTGCTGAAACAGGCGGAGGCCATCGGCTCGGCGCCGGTCACCGACGCGGAAGTGACTGCCGCCAAGCAGCGTATCGGCAATGCCATCGACAAGCGCGCCAGCGACGTCAACGCGATGGCGATGGCCTTGTCCGAATACCAGGCCGCCGGCGATTGGCGCTTGCTGTTCGTGCAGCGCGATGCCATCGAAGGGGTGACTGCTGCCGACGTGAATCGTGTTGCAGCGGCGTATCTGAAGCCGCAGAACCGAACGCTCGGCCGCTTTGTACCTACCGCTGCGCCGGATCGTGCGGTGATTCCCGCGGCACCGGCAGTAGCAAGCCTGGTGGAGGGCTACAAGGGCCGTGCCGCCGTCAGCGCCGGTGAGGCCTTCGACCCCAGTGTCGAGAACATCGCCGCGCGTACAGAGAGTTTTGTCATCGGCGATGGCCTGCGGGTTTCATTGCTGCCCAAGCGCAATCGTGGGCAGACGGTGGTGTTGACCGCCACCTTCCGCTTCGCCGACGAGCAGCTCATTACCGGGCACGGCGAGGCCGGTAGCTGGGTCGGACCGATGTTGATGGCGGGCAGCACGCGCCTGGATCGCGGCCAGATCGCGGCCCGCTTTGATGCACTCAACACCCAGGCGCAGGTGAGTGGCGGTATGCAAAGTGCCAGCATCGGCCTGAACGGCAAGCGCGAAAGCCTGGTCGAGGCGCTGCGGCTGGCGGCCGATGTATTGCGGCACCCGGCCTTCCCGCCGGCCGAGTTCGAACAGCTGCGGCTGCAGGCGATCACCGGGCTGGAGTTCCAGCGCAAGGAGCCGGGAACCCAGGCATCGCTGGCCTTGAGCCAGTATTTCGATCCGTGGCCGGTTGGGCACCCGCTGCACGTGCAATCGATCGACGAGTCACTGGCCCGATTGAAGGCGCTCAAGCTGGAGGACGTACGCGCCTATCATCAGGCCTTCTACGGCACTGCGGAAGGTGAGATCGCGGTGGTTGGCGATTTCGATCCAGTGGCATTGAAAGCCGAGTTGCAGGCCTTGTTCGCGGACTGGAAGTCGCCCAAACCCTATGCGCCGATCAGCACCCACTACCGGGATGTCGCGGCCACGCATGAACGCTTCGTCACTCCTGACAAGCCCAATGCGGTACTGCTGGCGCGGCAGAACATCTCGATCAACCTGGCCGATGCGGACTTCCCGGCGCTGAACATCGCCGTCGCTATCCTCGGTGGTGACCCGCTCAAGGCGCGGCTGGGCGATCGCATCCGCCAGAAGGATGGCCTCAGTTACAACGTCGGTGCCGGGCTGAGTGCCGACGAAAGTCGCGTGGGTCGTGATGACAACGGCAGCCTGAGCATCCAGGCCATCGCCGCGCCGGAGAACATGGGCAAGCTGGAGGCCGCGCTGCGTGAGGAGCTGGCCCGCTTGGTCGCCGATGGCATCACCGTGGAGGAACTGCGCAGCGCGGTGGCCGAGAAGAAGGTGGCACGTGAGCAGTCACGGGCGGCCGATGGCGCCATCGCCGGGCTGTTGAGCAGCCATCTGTACTACGGCCGTGACATGACGTTTGAAGCACAGCGCGATGCCGCCTATCAGGCATTGACGGTGGAACAGGTCAACGCCGCCATCCGCAAACACCTCAAGCCGGAGCGGCTGAGCGTGTTTGTCGCCGGGGACTTCAAGTAACGACGGCGTCCGGCAAGCAGGCAAGGGGCGGTCGGCGGCCGCCCCGTTGCTGACTGCCATCGCTGGCGCCGGGCGTTGGCCGCGGCCTCCGCGGCGGTTCTGGCCGGCAGGACTACTGCCCGCTCGGCGCAGAGTGAAGCAGGGGCGGGGCAGGGCGGCACTGCCCCGCTTGTGGCGGGGGGCGCTGGCCGGTTTTTTGGCATCCACGCTGCTTCCAGGCGGCCGCATCGGCCCGGCGCTGCTAGAATTGCGCGGCCCCGTTTTTTTTGTGAATGACGCCATGAGCCATACCGCCACCGCGCCCGCCAACGCCGAGAAGCGTTATACCGTGCACCGCGCTGACCTGCCGCTGAGCTGCCCGACGCCGGAAATGGCGCTGTGGAACTCGCACCCGCGGGTTTACCTGCCGATCGAGAACGAACCCAATGGCGAGGCTGCCTGCCCGTATTGCGGTTCGGTATTCGTACTGGCCGACTGATCGCTGACCGATGCGCCGTTTGACGGTGGTGCAGTTGCTGCCGGCGCTGCATTCCGGCGGCGTCGAGCGTTCCACTCTGGAAATTGCAGCGGCACTGGTGGCTGCCGGCCACCGGGCCATTGTCGTGTCTGCGGGTGGCCGCCTGGTGCAACCGCTGCTGGACTGCGGTGCCGAGCACCTGACCCTGGACATCGGCCGCAAGTCGCTGCTCACCCTGCGTCACGTGGCATCGCTGCGGCGCCTGTTCAGTGAAACCGGCGCCGACATCGTGCACGCCCGTTCGCGCTTGCCGGCCTGGCTGGGCTGGTATGCGTTGCGAGGGATGCCAGCCAGCCAGCGTCCGCACTGGATGACCACCATGCACGGGCTGAACTCGCCCGGGCGTTACAGCGGCATCATGGCCAGCGGCGAGCGGGTCATCTGTGTATCGCAGACCGTGCGTGACTATCTGCTTGAACATTATCGAGATGCCGATCCGGCCAAACTGCGGGTGATACCGCGTGGTGTGGACGTGGCCCAGTTCCCGCGCGTGGAGCGCAGCGACCGTCGACCGCGCCTGGCCGTGGCCGCGCAGCATCCGCAGCTGGGCACGCAGGCGCCGTTGTTGTTGTTGCCCGGGCGCGGCACCCGCCTCAAGGGCCATGCGCATGCCTTGCAGCTGTTGGCAGCCTTGCAACGCGAAGGCCAACCGGCAATGTTGTGGATGCCCGGTGTCCGCGAGCCCGGACGTGAAGCCTATGTGCGCGAGCTGGAACAGTTGGCGCAGACGCTGGGTGTAGCTGCTCAAGTCGTTCTGAGTGAACCCACCAACCGTATTGCCGAGGCTTACGCCGCCAGCGATCTGGTTCTGCAGTTGTCGGACAAGCCGGAGGCATTCGGCCGCACTGTGCTGGAAGCGCTGTCGGTAGGTCGTCCGGTGGTGGGCTGGAACCATGGCGGCGTGGGTGAGTTGCTCAACCAGCTGCAGCCGTCCGGCGCTGTCCAACACGGTGACCTGCGGCAGCTGACGCAAGGCGTGCTGCAACTGCTGCAGAACCCACCGTCGCTTCCGCGACGGATTCCCTATACGTTGCAGTCCATGCAGCGCGCGACCCTGGATGTCTATGCAGAACTTGGTAACTGATCGGCCTAATGCAGTGGCACCGCGTCAGCCGGGCTGGTGGGCGCCGATCTGGGTCATCACTTACGTCGCCCTGTTGCCGTTGCCGGGTATCGCCGAGTCGGTGCTGGTGTTGGGGGCCTTGTTCACCGTGCTGCGCTTGCTTTTGCTGCGGCTGAAAGAAGGCGACGGCATCCGCAGCCTGTTGGGCGTACCAGCCTTGGCACTCACCAGCGTGCTGTTCTGTGCGTACTGGTTGCCGCAGCTTGGCTCGGCGATAGGCGCCGAGGACCCGGGTAAAGTCTGGGGCAAGGTTGCCGCAGGGCTGCGCTACCTGCCTTTCATGTGGCTGGTGGCCATCGCAGTAGGTACCAACCAGCGGCGCCGCACCGCCTTTACCGGCCTGGCGGTGGTCACCGGGTTGTGGACGCTCGATGCCTTGCTGCAGGCTGCACTGGGGACCAGTCCCTTGTTCTGGGGCCTGGATCAGCTCAAGTGGCTGAGTAGCGGGCACGGCCTGTGCACCGTGCAGGAGATTGCCGCGGCTGATCGCCTGCCCGGCGTCTTCGGGCCGTGCAATCTGAAATTCGGCCAGGTGCTGGCCAGCCTGTCACCGCTCCTGCTGTTCGTTGTCGGCGCACGTTTTGGACGGTGGGGCTGGTTGCTGAGCGCCGCCGCGGTCGGCGTGGTGCTGGTGCTTGCTGGTTCGCGGGCTTCACTGATTACCTATGCGCTGGTCCTGCTGATCTCTGGTTGGCGCTTGTTGGGCGCCAAGTGGATGCTGCTGGTGATGCTGGCTGGCGTTGTCGGCATAGGCGCATTGACGGCCGGCTCGGCTCAGGTGCGTGAGCGCTTTGCGCGTACCGCGATGGCGTTCAGCGGCGGCGCCAGCGGGGTCAATGAGGCGCTGTCCGGTCGCAGTCAGATCTGGTCGGCGGCGCTGTGCATGGTGCGCGAGCACCCGATAAACGGTGTCGGTGCTCGTGGTTTCCGCGATGCCTATCCGGGCTGCAACCCATACCCTAAGCAGAAACCGGTATGGGGCGAAGGCCCGGCCCTGCATGCCCACCAGATCCTGCTGGAGATCCTTGCCGAGACCGGTGTGCTTGGATTGTTGCTGTGGATCGCCGGTGCGGCAATGGCGCTGCGTGCCTGGATCTATTCCGGAGCACAGGCGCGTGATCGGGCGCGTCCGGCCGCGCTGGCCTTGGCGGTGACGGTGTTCCCGCTCAATACCCACTTGGCGTTCTACTCCGCCTTCTGGGGTGGGCTGACGGTATTGCTGGCGGCACTGTATGCCGGCGCCTTGCTGGCCGAGCAAGGCGACTGAAGCTGCAGCCGCTTCAGTCGTAGAAGTGGCTGCGGCCTTCGGGCTGGCGCTTGAAGCGGCGGTGGATCCACAGGTATTGGGTCGGGGCTTCGCGCACCATCTGTTCGATGGCGGCGTTGACCTGTGCGGTGTCGGCAACCGGGTCGTCGGTGGGGAAGTCGGGCAGGGGCGGCGCGATCTTCAGCACGTAGCGGCTGCCTTCGCGCCGATGGAAGTAGGGGACCACGGCACAGCCGGTCATCCGCGCGAACTGGTGGGTGGCGGTGATGGTGGAGGCCTGCATGCCGAAGAACGGCACGAAGACCGAGTCCTTGCCGCGCATGTCCTGATCCGGCGCGTACCACAGAAAACCGCCTTTCTTCAGGTGACGAACGGTGGCGCGGATGTCTTCGTTGGCGAACATCGCGCAGGCGTATTTCAGCCGGCCGCTCTTCACCGCCCATTCCATCACCGGGTTGCGGTACTTGCGGTACATGCCGGCCAGCGGCACGTGATCACAGAGCAGGCGGCCGCACATTTCCAGGGTCATGAAATGGCCTGATACCAGCAGCACGCCGCGCCCTTCGGCCTGCAGTGCCTTGAGATGCTCCAGCCCTTCCCATTGCACCTGCGGGCGGATCACGTCGATCTTGCCCCACCAGGCACGGGCAAATTCAAATATGCCCACGCCGAGTGCGTCGAAGCTGTCACGCAGCAGCCGCTGCCGCCAGGCCTCGTCCTGCTCCGGGAAACACAGCCTGAGGTTGACCTCGGCGGCATGGCGGCGGCTGCGAGCCAGGTGCAGGGCCAGCCAGCCGATGCCGCGGCCCAGGGCACGTTGCAGTATCCACGGCAGGCGCGCGGCGATGAAGGCGATGCCTAGCCAGGCAAAGGTGGGCCAGTGACGTGGCTGCAGCAGCGAAGGCCGGGTGGCGGTAGTGGGTGAATCGGACATGGGTCGATTCTAAGCCACGGGGATGATGGCGGGCGTGGATGGAGTTTGCTGGAGTGGGTGGGGAGGGTGCGGAGTGGGCGAAGGCGAGAAGCAACGGCACCCCCTCCCCGGTCCTCCCCTGCGCTTTGCGCAAGGGAGGAGGCGAAAAGCAACGGCACCCCTCCTCAGTCCTCCCCTGCGCTGTGCGCAAGGGAGGAGGCGAGGCGAGGCGGGTCTTCGTCTCGCGTAATTCCGGCGTTCTCCCGTATCCTTCGCCGATGCGTAAGGATCCGATCGAGCTACTGCTGCGCGGCGTTTATTCCGCCGTGCTCTATCTGTTGCTGCCCATCACCGTCTATCACCTGGTGTGGCGCGGGTTTCGCGTGCGCGAATATTTCCGTCGCTGGGACGAGCGTTACGCCTCGTACCCGGACAGTGGCAGCCAGCCGCGGGTGTGGTTGCACGCGGTGTCGGTGGGCGAGGTCAATGCGGCAGCGCCGCTGGTCAATGCCCTGCGCGCGCAGCGTCCGGATATCCGTTGGATCATCACCACCATCACCCCGACCGGCTCGCAGCGGGTGCGCGCGTTGTGGGGTGATGCGGTCGATCATGTGTATCTGCCCTATGACGTGCCCGGCAGCGTCAGTCGCTTCCTCGAACACTTCCAGCCCAGCCTGGCGCTGATCCTGGAGACGGAGCTGTGGCCGAACATGTTGTTCGGATGCCGTGATCGTGAGATCCCGGTGTACATCCTCAATGCGCGCCTGTCGGCGCGTTCGTTGAAGGGTTATCGCGTGCTCAAGGCACTGGTTGGGCGCGCGCTGCGCACGGTGACCTGCGTCGCCGCACAGTCGCAGGCCGACGCCGAACGTTTCGTCGAGCTCGGCGCATTGCCCGAACAGGTGCAAGCCCTCGGCAATCTGAAATTTGATATTCATCCGCCAGATCCGACGGCGGTGCTGCAGGCATTCCACCAGCACGTGGCGACCAAGCGACCGATATGGATCGCCGCCAGTACCCACGAAGGTGAAGAGCAGGCGGTGATCGAGATCCATGCACGCTTGTTGAAGCAGCATCCTGATGCCTTGCTGCTTTGGGCGCCGCGTCACCCCGAGCGCTTTGCCAAGGTCGAGGCATTGGCGCGCGAGCCGGGCTGGCGTGTGGCTACGCGCAAGGCGCAGCAATGGCCGGGTGCCGATGCGCAGGTATTCGTGATCGATACCCTGGGTGAGCTGATGGCGTTCTATGCCTGTGCGCAGGTGGCATTCGTCGGTGGCAGCCTGCAGGCCATTGGCGGCCACAATCTGCTGGAACCGGCGGCAATGGGTACGGCCGCGGTTACCGGCCCGCACCTGCATAACTTCGCCGAGATCTCGCGGCGGATGGATGAGGCTGGAGCGCTGTGCATCTGTGCTGGTGCGGCGGAAGTGGGTGCAGCGGTGTCGCGTCTATTGCAGGACGAGGCCGAGCGCGAGCGCATGGTGCAGGCCGGACGTGCACTGGTCGCCAATGGCCGTGGCGCGCTGGAGCATACGATTGCGTTGATCACACCGCAGTTGCCACCGGCGAGTGAGCCTGCGTCGTAGCCCTTTACCCGCTGCCATGGCGGTGATTGTCTGTGGGAGCGGCGTAAGCCGCGAAGCTGGTCTGGCTGAAGCCTCGGGCTTCTGTGCCATCTGATGATGTTTCGGCTTCGCGGCTTACGCCGCTCCCACAAAAGAAAGAAAAGCGATGCCGCTTGCGTAGCCCGGCTAAGCGCAGTGCACCCGGGGTATGCCGGGTTTGTTGTAGGAGCGGCGTAAGCCGCGAAGCTGACGGTGTTCGAAGTCTTGTCGCCAATGCGGGCTGATGCTGTGCGTGCTTCGCGGCTTACACCGCTCCTACAAAAGAAAGAGAAGCGAAGCCGATCGGGTGAAGGCGATCGCGAGCAGTGTTCCAGAAACAAGAAAGGCGGGCCGAGGCCCGCCTTTCTGTATTGCGCTTCTGCGCGGCGTTACTGCACGTTGTTCGGCTGCAGCTTGGAAGCGGCATCCACCGTCAGCAGGCGGTTGATGTCCTGGACCTCATTGATTTCCAGATCACCGATGGCCTGGCTCAACTGCAGGCGGGCCAGCAGGAAGTTGTAACGGGACTGAGCGTAGTCCACCTGGGCCTGGAACAGGGTGCGCTGGTTCTGCACCACGTCCAGCACGGTACGGGTGCCGACTTCCAGGCCGACCTGCGAGGCGTCGTAGGCGCTTTGTGCCGAGACTACGGTCAGGCGACGCGCTTCCACTTCACTGATACCAGCCACCAGCGCTTGGTAGGCATTGCGGGTATTGCGGTCCAGGGCGCGCTTCTGCTGCTCGAAGGTGTCCTGGGCGATATCGCGACGGGCCAGCGCCTGGCGCACGCCGGACTGGGTGGCACCACCGGCGAAGATCGGCACATTCAGGGTCAGGCCGATCGAGTTGGTGGTGGCATCCGGAGCAGCAGTGCCGCTGCCGGTGGTGTCGCCCCAACGCGCACTCTTGCCCCAGCTGCCGCCCAACGACAAGGTCGGGTAGTGGCCGCCACGGGCGGAGGAGACGTTGGACTCGGCGGCGCTGACCTGCAGCTCCTGCGCCTTCAGCGCCGGGTTGCGCGAGACCGCATCGGCGACCAGTTGGTCGACGTTGCCGCGGTTGGCCGGCAGTTCCGGGCGGAAGTCGACCGGCAGGCCGCGCACGTCGCGCACCGGCTGGCCGGTCAGCTCGGTCAGCGCCTGGTAGGCGTCTTCCAGTGCATTGCGGGCAAGGATGGTGTTGGCGCGGGCCTGGTCGTACTGGGCACGGGCTTCGTGCATGTCGGTGATCGGTGCCAGGCCTACTTCCAGGCGCTTGTCGGCGTAGTCGAACTGCTTCTTGGCAGCGGCTTCGTTGGTCTCGGCGGCAGTCAGCGATTCAATGCCGACCAGCACGTTGAAGTAGGTGGTCGCGGTACGCACCACCAGTTCATCATTTGCCGATTCCAGGGTGAAGTCGGCGGCTTTGCTGACGTCGCGCTGCGCGCGCAGGTTGGCGAACTGGCTCCAGTTGAACAGGGTCTGGCTGCCGTTGATGCCGTAGCTGCGGGTCTTGGAGGTGGAGCTGCCGCTGATGTCGTCGTAGTTGGTGCGGGTACGGTTCAAGGAAGCCTCGCCGCCGATCTGCGGCAGCAACGCGGCACGTGCCTGTACCGCGCCTTCCTTGTCGAACAGGCGGGTGGACTCGGCCGCAGCCAGCTGCGTGTCACCGTTGCGGGCCATTTCGTAGACCTGCAACAGGTCGGCGGCATGGGAAGTCAGCGGAGTGAGGGCGACTGCCAGCGCAAGGGTGAGGGATCGGCGGATCATTGCGGCTTCCTTGGACGGTTTTAGAGTTGGAATTGCGGTGCGGGCGCAGCGCCCTGCAGATAATCAAGATCGGTTTCGAACAGCGAGGCGGTGCTGCCATCGGCCTGGACCAGCACCGCTTCCATCACCGGCGAGACGCCGCGGATGGCAAACAGGCGGCCGCCGCTGCGCAGCAGCTTCAGCAGTTCCACCGGAATGGTTTCTACCGCACCGGTGATGCAGATGGCGTCGAACTGACGCTGGCTCTGCCAATTCAGGCCATCGGCCACTTCAATGCGGACATTGCTGCCGAGCTTGGCGGCGTCCAGGTTCTGGCGGGCACGCTCGGCCAGTTCGGGCTGGATTTCCAGGCTCAGCACTTCGCGGGCCAGCTGGCCCATGCAGGCGCTCAGGAAGCCGCTGCCGGTGCCGATTTCCAGCACTTCGTCGGTCGGCTGCAGATCCAGCGCCTGCAAGGTCCGGCCTTCGATGACCGGCTTCATCATCTTCTGGCCGTGACCCAGCGGCAGCTCGATATCGGCATAGGCCAGGGCGCGGTGCGATTCAGCGACGAAGGCTTCACGCGGCAGGCGGGCCAGTACGTCCAGCACGCGGACCTCCAGCACATCCCAGGGCCGGATCTGCTGTTCAACCATCATTTCGCGGACGTGGGAGTAATCGATCGTCATGGGAAGCTCATCATTCCAGCGCAGTGGGCCGGCCATTTTACCGGTTACCAGACACAAAGTACGGGTCCAACATTGCGGCGAGGGCCGCGTTGGACGCAGTGCCGGAAGTCATTCGCACCTCCGGTTCATTCAGCTTGCGGGCGCGGACCGTAGGCGCGCAGGAAAAAATCAACGCTGGCGGCAATATGCACGTCCACATTGAGCTGGTCCGGGGCGGTGCACAGGCCACACATCATATGTGCGTGGACCTCGCCCTTGATCAGGCAGAAGAACTGCCGGGATGCCAGGGGCAGGTCGTCGATGTCCAGCTGGCCACGGGCAACACGGGCGCCGAGGAACTCGGTGAGCGCGGATTCGGTACGGGCTGGGCCGGCCTGCCAGAA
The DNA here is from genome assembly GCF_056854515.1 of Stenotrophomonas sp. STEN063. Lineage (NCBI taxonomy): Bacteria > Pseudomonadati > Pseudomonadota > Gammaproteobacteria > Lysobacterales > Lysobacteraceae > Stenotrophomonas > Stenotrophomonas sp. STEN063. The sequence continues at coordinate 63,556 of NZ_JBXFWF010000009.1, read as the reverse complement.
CATCTGCCGGACCCGGTCATCGGTATCCGGAGTCATCATCATGCGCTGGGTGGCGATGGCCGCGTCACTGCTTATCAGGGCAAAAAACGCGTGGCCGATGCCCTGCAGCTGGCCGCGCAGCGGTGCCTCGTTGTCGGTGACAAACAGCTCATCGGGCATCATTTCCACGCACTTGGCCTGGATCGCCTCGCTGAACAAGGTGTCCTTGTCGCCAAAATGGCTGTAGACCGTCAGCTTGGAAACACTGGCGCGGGCGGCAATCTCGTCCATGCTGACGCCGTTGAAACCCTGCTCGATGAACAACTCCTTGGCGGCGTCCAGGATGGCCGCACGCTTGCCCAGGTCCTTGGGGCGACCCGGACCGGAACTGCGTTGCGCCGACGTGGCGGGCGCTGGGGAGGGTTTTTTCGGAGACATCCGGTAATACTAGACCAGCTGGTTCGATATTTATACTATACCGATGCGTTTAGTAATGGCGGTGAAACCCCGTCCCCTCTTCCCCCTTGCGTCAGCGACCTTATTTATGACCCACCTTCGATGGATTGGCTGTTGCCTGCTGTTGCCCTTGCTTGCTGCCTGCGGCAAGCCCGAATCCGTGCCTGTGCATGCTGTACCCGTGTTGGTGGAGCACCCGGCCGGCAATGGCGGGGTGGCGGTCGGCGCCTATCCGGGGGAGGTACGTGCGCGCGAGGAAACCGCGCTGTCCTTCCGCGTCGGCGGCAAGCTGCTGCGGCGTGAGGTGGATGCCGGCCAGCGGGTCAGCAAGGGACAGTTGCTGGCCGAACTGGATGTTGCCGACTACAACCTGCAGGCACGTGCGGCGCAGGCACAGTTCGCTGCCGCCGACGCTGACCTGGTGCGTGCCCGCGACGAGCACCGGCGCTACCAGACGCTGGCCAGCCAGCAACTGGTCAGCCAGTCGGCGCTGGATGCGCAGACCGCGGCCTTGAAGGCGGCGCAGGGCCAGGCCGATGCGGCGCGGGCCAACCTCGATGTTGCGCGCAACCAGTCCGGCTACGCCCAGCTGCATGCACCGGAAGGCGGCATGATCGCCAGCCGCGAGGCCGAGGCCGGGCAGGTGGTTGCCGCCGGCCAGACCATTTACACGATGGCCGCCGACGGCGCACGCGAAGTCGCCATTGCATTGCCGGAAAGTGCGATCCGCGACTTCAGCGTTGGCCAGGCGGTCGAGGTCGAGTTGTGGAACCAGGAAGGCAAGCGTCTGTCGGGCAGCATCCGCGAGATCGCCGCCGCTGCCGATCCGCAGGCGCGTACCTATGCCGCGCGGGTCAGTCTGGCTGCCGATGCATTGGATACGGTTGAACTGGGCCAGAGCGCGCGGGTGTTCATCGCCCACGGCAAGCAAGGCGTGATGAGCGTGCCGCTGGCCGCGGTGCAGGCGGGCAAGCAGCCGCAGCAGGCCAGCGTGTGGGTGGTGAACCCGGCCGATGGCAAGCTGCAGGCGCGTACGGTGACGCTGGGTGCCTACGGCCCGGAAAGCGTTCCGGTGTTGGCGGGCTTGAAGGCCGAGGATTGGGTGGTTGCCGCCGGTGGCCATCTGCTGCGTGAAGGTCAGCAGGTGACTGCGGTGGACAGGAGTAACAGGCCGGTACTTGCGCCTGCCGCCGCATCCGCAAAGAAAGGGGAGTGAGGCGTGAAACGCTTCAATCTCTCCGAATGGGCGCTCGGTAACCGCCCGCTGGTGTTGTTCATGATGATCGCCATGGCGATCATCGGTGCCTGGTCGTACAAGCACCTTGGCCAATCCGAAGATCCGCCGTTCACCTTCAAGGCGATGGTGGTGCAGACCATGTGGCCGGGCGCCACCGCCGAGCAGGTGTCCAAGCAGGTCACCGAGCCGATCGAAAAAGCGTTGATGAACACCGGCGAATTCGAATTCATCCAGGCCTATTCGCGCCCGGGGGAGTCGCAGGTGATCTTCATGGCGCGCGACTCGATGCCGTCCAAGGACGTGCCCGAACTGTTCTACCAGGTGCGCAAGAAGGTCGGCGACATCCATTCGCAGCTGCCAGCCGAAGTGATCGGGCCGTTTTTCAATGATGAGTTCGGTGACACCTTCGGCAATATCTATGCGCTGACAGGCAAGGGTTTCGACTATGCCTTGATGCGCGACTATGCCGATCGCATCCAGCTGCAGCTGCAGCGCGTGGATGACGTGGGCAAGGTCGACCTGCTCGGCCTGCAGGACGAGAAGGTATGGATCCAGCTGTCCAACACCAAGCTGGCCACGCTGGGCGTGTCGATGCAGCAGGTGCAGCAGGCGCTGGCGCAGCAGAACGCGATTGCCCCGGCCAGCTGGTTCGAGACGCCGACCGATCGCGTGCAGTTGCGCGTCAGCGGTCAGTTCACTTCCGTCGAAGACATCCGCAACTTCCCGATCCAGGCCGGTGATCGCAGCGTGCGGCTGGGCGATATCGCCGAGGTGAAGCGTGGCTTCGCCGATCCGGCCTCGGCCAAGATGCGCTTCATGGGTGAGGACGCCATCGGTATTGCCGTGGCGATGAAGAACGGCGGTGACATCCTCAAGCTGGGCAAGACCCTGGACAACGAGTTCGAGCAGCTGCAGAAGACGCTGCCGGCCGGCATGCAGCTGCGCAAGGTCTCCGACCAACCGCATGCGGTGAAGGAATCGGTGGGCGAGTTCGTCAAGGTGCTGACCGAGGCGGTGGTGATCGTGCTGCTGGTGAGCTTCTTCTCGCTGGGCTGGCGTACCGGCCTGGTGGTGGCGGTATCGATCCCGCTGGTGCTGGCGATGACGTTCTTCGTCATGCATCAGTTCGACATCGGCCTGCACAAGATTTCGCTGGGCGCGCTTGTGCTTGCGCTGGGTCTGCTGGTGGACGACGCGATCATCGCGGTGGAGATGATGGCCACCAAGATGGAGCAGGGCTACGACCGTCTGCGTGCGGCCAGCTTTGCCTGGACATCCACCGCTTTCCCGATGTTGACCGGCACCTTGATCACCGCGGCCGGCTTCCTGCCGATTGCCACCGCGGCTTCGAGCACCGGTGAATACACGCGTTCCCTGTTCCAGGTGGTGACGATCGCGCTGGTAGTGTCGTGGATCGCCGCGGTGCTGTTCATTCCCTATCTTGGCGACAAGATGCTGCCGGACCTGCACAACCCGCAGCCGCCCAAGCCGGGCAGTATTGCCGGGCGCTGGCATGCGCTGCGGCTGCGCTGGGCCGACCGCAATCCGGCCGTGGCCAACCTGATCAAGCCGAAGGAGCTGGCGCACGACCATGACCCGTACAAGAGCGCGTTCTACCAGCGCTTCCGGGTGTTCCTGGATGCCTGCCTGCGTCGTCGCTGGCTGGTGATCCTGGCCACGGCGGGCCTGTTCGTGTTCTCGCTGGTGATCTTCCGCTTCGTGCCGCAGCAGTTCTTCCCGGATTCAACCCGGCCCGAGCTGATGGTGGATATCGAACTGGCCGAAGGCGCGTCGCTGACTGCCACCCAGGCACAGGCGCAGAAGTTCGAAGCGCTCATCAAGGGGCACAAGGGCGTGGCCAACTTCGTCGGCTATGTCGGCAACGGCTCGCCGCGCTTCTACCTGCCGTTGGACCAGCAGTTGCCGGCCACCAACTTCGCCCAGTACGTGGTGCTGGCCGAGGACACCAAGGCACGCGAGGAGCTGCGTGATTGGTTGTTGACGGAGGTCGTGCCCAAGTTCGGTGATGTGCAGCTGCGTGTTACCCGGCTGGAGAACGGCCCGCCGGTTGGCTACCCGGTGCAGTTCCGTATTTCCGGCGAGCATATCGAGCGCGTGCAGGCGATTGCCGCGCAGGTTGCGGAAAAGGTGCGGCAGAACCCGCATACCACCAACGTCAACCTCAACTGGAGCGAACCGAGCAAGGTGGTGCGCCTGGTGGTGGACCAGGACCGTGCCCGCGTATTGGGCGTGAGCAGTGCGCAGATCGCGCAGTTCCTGACCAGCTCGCTGTCAGGCATGAGCGTGAGCACCTACCGCGAAGGCAATCGCCAGATCGGCATGTTGCTGCGTGGCCCGGATGATGAGCGTGCGCGTCTGGACATGCTGGGCAGCCTGGCCATCCCGACCGCCAGCGGCAAGTCGGTGTCGTTGTCGCAGGTGGCCAAGCTGGAATATGCCTTCGAAGACGGCATCATCTGGCACCGCGACCGCCTGCCAACCGTCACCGTGCGTGCCGACATCGGCGACAGCATGCTGCCGGTCGGCGTGGTCGAGCAGATCGTGCCGACCTTGAGTGACATCCGCGACGCCCTGCCCAGTGGCTATCTGCTGGAAACCGGCGGCACCGTCGAGGACTCCGCGCGCGGGCAGAACTCGATCAAGGCTGGCATGCCGCTGTTCCTGGTGGTGGTGGCGACCTTGCTGATGGTGCAGCTGCGCAGCTTCTCGCGGGCGGCGATGGTGTTCATCACCGCACCGCTGGGCATCATCGGCGCGACCTGGTTCCTGCTGCTGTTCCAGGCGCCGTTCGGCTTCGTGGCGATGCTGGGCACGATTGCACTGGCCGGCATGATCATGCGCAACTCGGTGATCCTGATCGACCAGATCCAGCAGGACATCGATGCCGGCCATGACCGCTGGCACGCCATCATCGATGCCACCGTGCGCCGCTTCCGGCCTATCGTGCTGACCGCGCTGGCGGCGGTGCTGGCGATGATCCCGCTGTCGCGCAGTGCCTTCTACGGCTCGATGGCGATCTCGATCATGGGCGGGTTGATCGTCGGCACGGTGCTGACCCTGGTGTTCCTGCCTGCGCTGTATGCGGCCTGGTTCCGGGTGCGCCCGGACGAGGCCAGTCACTGAGCGGCGCGCTGTGAGCCGTCGCCGCCAAGGCTGGCCGCGGGGCCGGCCGTAAGAAGCGGCGACGGATTTCACGGTTGAGGTGGTAAATTGGCGCGCCGACGGGGGAGTCGGCGTGACCTGCGGAGGCGGGTTTGTACAGACGCCAGAGGATTGCCGACGCCACAGCTGCATGCCTTGCAGGCCGGGACCGGCTGGCAGCTTGGCTATGCGCCATGCTCGTAACAGCCCTGCTATGGGCCCTGATCTTGCCGCCGGCGCAGGCCGCGCGGCATACCGTGGCAGGGTGGGGCATGGAGCAGGGGCTGCCGCATAACCTGGTGCAGTCGGTGGCACAGGGCACTGACGGCTTCATCTGGCTGGGCACCTGGGAAGGCGTGGTCCGCTTCAACGGCCGCAGCTTCACCGTATTTGATCGGCAGAACACCCCGGGCGTGGAGCTTTCCGGGGTGCTGAGCATCCTGCCCGAGGCCGACGGCGCCGTGCTGTTCGGGACCATTTCCGATGGTGTCTACAGCTACCACCGCGGGCGTTGGGAAGCATTGGGGGGGGGCGATGCCCGGCATCTATCGGTTACCGCATTGCTGCGGGATCCATCCGGCGACCTGTGGATCGCCGCCAAGGACAAGCTGCTGCGCTTGCTGCCCTCGGGACAGCTGCTCGATGCCGGTGCCACGCTTGGCCTGCCCGAGGTGTCGATCACCGCACTGCGCCTGATGGCGGACGGAACGGTGCTGGTTGCCACTGAAAAAGGTGTCTACCACCAGCAGCAGGGACGTCTGGCGCCGTGGAACGGTACGGCTGGTTGGGTGGTGCGTGATCTGGTCGATGATGGCGACAACGGCTGGGTGGTTGCAGCCGACGACGGTGTCCATTGGCTGCACGCTGATGGCCGACGGCAGCACCTGTTGCCTGGTGAGCGCGTGGATGCGGTGCGCCATGATGCCAGTGATGCGTTGTGGCTGAGCCTGTCCGCGGGCCGACTGGTGCGCTTGGCATCAGGCAAGACCGAGCGGATCGCGGTTCCCGGGCAGGTCAGTCCCGCCTTGCTGATCGACCGGGAAGGTCTGGTCTGGGCGGGCAGCACCGATGGCTTGTTCCGCATCGACGAAGGCGCGGCACGTGGGCTGACCATGGAGGATGGACTGAGCTCGGACTATCTGCGTGCGCTGATCCAGTCCGACAACGGTGATGTCTGGATCGGACATTCCGAAGGCCTGAACCGCATGCGCGGCGATCTGATCAGCACGGTGCGCCTGTTGCCGGGCACTGGCCGTGACGCGTCGGTGCTGGCCTTGGCTGCGCGTGGCCAGGGCGTGTGGGCTGGCACCTACAACAAGGGCGTGCTTGGCGTGGATGAGGCTGGTCGGGTTGTACAACAGATCAGCTTGCCGGGTACCGTACAGCCGCTGATCCGCAGTCTGTTGAGTGAAGCCGATGGCAGCCTCTGGATAGGCAGCTCGGAGGGGCTGTATCACCACCAGCGCGGGAAGCTGCATCACTACGGACTGGAAGAGGGGCTGCCGGGACTGGCGGTGCATGCGCTGTACCGCGACGCTGCCGGCGTGCTCTGGATAGGTACGGACGGTGGCATGGCGAGCCTGGACAAGGACGGCAAGCTGCAGGCGTGGTTGCCTGATGTGGGGTTCCCGGCGCGCTATGTCTTCGACTTCCTTGGCGACGACAATGGTGATCTGTGGATTGCCAGTGACCACGGACTGCTGCGCAAGCGTGGCTTGGACATTGCCGTCTTCGATCATCGCAACGGGTTGCCGCGCGACAAGGTTTTCCGGGTCATCGACGATGGCGCGGGCCATCTGTGGCTGTCCAGCAACCAGGGTGTGTTCCGGCTTGATCGCACGGACCTGATTGCCGTGGCTGCCGGCGCGCGTACGCATCTGGCGGTGCAGGTGCTGGACCATACCGATGGCATGCCCAGCAGCCAGGGCAATGGCGCTTCATCCCCTGCAGGCTGGTTCACGCGTGACGGTGAGTTGTTGTTTCCCACCGCCGGTGGCCTGGCGGTGATCGATCCGCAGCGTGTCGATGGCAATGCACGTTTCCGGAAGATTCCGGTGGCCATTGAAAGCGTGGTCATCGATGGTGATCCGCAGCCGGTGAGCAGCGCCTATTCCCTGCCAGCCGGCGTGGATCGCATTGCCGTGGCCTACGCCGGGCTCGGTTTCCGCGCGCCGGACAAGATGCGTTACCGCTATCGTCTGGAAGGCTTTGACAGTGATTGGCTGGATGCAGGCAGTCGCGTCGAAGCGATCTATACCAATCTGCCACCAGGGAAATATCGGCTGCGCATCCAGGCGATGTCGTTGCCGTTGGATTGGGAAAACACCAATCGCGGCGGCGAAGCAGTGCTGGAACTGGATATCGCCGCACCGCTATGGCAGCGGCCATGGGTACGCTGGCTGAGCGCTGCGGCCGTGCTGGGCCTGATCCTGTTGCTGGCAGGTTGGCGCGCAGCCAGCTACCGGCGCGGGCAACAGCGCCTGAGCAACGAGATCGCTGCACGCACCCAGGAATTGAGCGAGAAAAACCGCGCGCTGGAGCAGGCCGACTCGGAGCGCGTCAGCCTGTTGCAACGCCTGGAGCATCAGGCCATGCACGATCCGCTCACCGGCCTGCCCAATCGACGTGCCGGTGACGCCTACCTGCAGCGGGCGTTGCAGCGCGCCAGCACCGAGGGCACGCCCTTGAACGTGGCCTTGGTGGATGTGGATCACTTCAAGCAGATCAACGACCGCTACGGCCACGATGCCGGTGATCAGGTGCTGCGTGACATCGCCAGTCTGTTGCAGCTGCGGCTTGGCAAGGAGCAGTTCGTGGCCCGGCATGGCGGTGAGGAGTTCCTGGTGGTGATACATGGCATATCACTGCAGGAGGCGGTGGCGGCATTGCAGGAGCTGCGGATCCGCCTGGCGCGACTGCGCTTCGAGGACGTGGATGCCGACGTCAGTGTCACCGTCAGTATCGGTGTTGCGGCATTCGGCCCAGGCCAGGCGGACGGACGCACCCTGTTGGCGGCCGCTGACCGGCAGCTCTATCGCGCCAAGCGCGAAGGCCGTAACCGGGTATTATCATGACGACGGCGCCCGTGGGCGCCGTCGGTTTCCAGCCGTGCGAGGGCTGGATGATTCAGTACAGGCCCTGCGCCAACATGGCATCGGCGACCTTGACGAAGCCGGCGATGTTGGCGCCGTCCACGTAGTTGACGCTGCCATCGGCACGTACGCCGTGATGCACGCAGTTGGCGTGGATCTCCTTCATGATCACGTGCAGGCGCTCGTCGACATCGGCATGGCGCCACGACAGGCGCAATGCGTTCTGGCTCATTTCCAGACCCGAAGTGGCCACGCCACCGGCATTGCTGGCCTTGCCCGGCGCGTACAGCGTGCCGGCCTGCACGAATACATCCACTGCTTCCAGCGTTGACGGCATGTTTGCTCCTTCTGCCACGCACAGCACGCCGTTGTGGACCAGGGTGCGTGCGTCGGTTTCGTCCAGCTCGTTCTGGGTGGCGCAGGGCAGGGCGATATCGGCCGGGATATGCCAGGGACGGCGATCAGCAAGGAATTCAAAGCGTGCGTCGTCGCCCAGCTCGGACAGGCGGCCGCGACGCTCGTTCTTCAGCACCATCACTTCCTGGATGGCGGCGTCATCGAAGCCATCGCGTGCGTACAGGGTGCCGCCGGAATCGGAGAAGGTCAGCACCTTGGCGCCGAGCTCGCTGGCCTTGATTGCCGCGTACTGGGCGACGTTGCCGGAACCGGACACCAATACCTTGGCACCGTGGGTCTGGCGCTTGGCGTGATGCAGCATCTGCTCGACGAAGTAGACCGTACCGAAGCCGGTGGCCTCCGGTCGCATCAGGCTGCCGCCAAAAGCCAGGCCTTTGCCGGTGAAAACGCTGGAAGCATCGTTGCTGAGCTTCTTCATCATGCCGGCCATGAAGCCGACTTCGCGTGCGCCAACGCCGATATCACCGGCTGGCACATCGGTATCCGGGCCGAGGTGGCGGTACAGTTCCAGCATCAGCGCCTGGCAGAAGCGCATCACTTCGCCATCGCTCTTGCCCTTGGGGTCGAAGTCCGAGCCGCCCTTGCCACCGCCCATCGGCAGCGTGGTCAAGGCATTCTTGAAGGTCTGTTCAAAAGCCAGGAACTTGAGGATGGACAGGTTCACCGAGGGGTGGAAGCGCATGCCGCCCTTGAATGGACCAATCGCCGAACTGTGCTGCACGCGCCAGGCGCGATTGACGTGGGTTTGCCCCTTGTCATCGGCCCACGCTACACGGAACTGGATGACCCGTTCCGGCTCGACCAGACGTTCCAGCAACCCGTATTGCGTGTACTTCGGGTTCTGCTGCAGGAATGGCCACAGGCTGTGCGCCACTTCCTTTACCGCTTGCAGGAACTCGGATTGGTTGGGGTCGCGCTTGGCCACATAGGCCAGGAAGTCGTCGGGAGTGCGGTAGTTCAAGGTCATTCCTTTGTTGGTGCGGGACCTGAAACGACAGGTCCAATGAAGAAACGGCGTGGTATCCACCTGGCGGGAACAGCCCGCAAAAAAGAGACGCGGCCAAGGGCCGCGTCTGGTTACATCAGTTCAACTGCGCAAGCACGGCTAGCCCGGCTTGCTGGGTGTTGAGCGCCTGCCCTTGCGCGGCCAGATCGGCGGTGAAGTGGCCACCAACGAGTGCAGCGCTGACCGCCTGCTCGATGGCTGCAGCCTCGGCCTCCAGTCCCAGTGAATGGCGCAGCAGCATCGCCGCACTGAGGATGGTGGCATAGGGGTTGGCGATGCCCTTGCCGGCGATATCCGGCGCCGAACCGTGGATGGGCTCGTAGATGCCGACCTTGCCCTGTTCGCCCAACGAGGCTGATGGCAGCAGGCCCAGCGAGCCGGCCAGCATCGAGGCCTCGTCGGTGAGGATGTCGCCGAACATGTTCTCGGTGACGATCACATCGTAGACGCGCGGCTTGGCGATCAGGTGCATGGCCATGGAATCGACCAGCTGGTGTTCCAGTTCCACGTCCGGGAATTCCTCGCGGCCGATGCGTGCGGCGATGTCACGCCACAGGCGCGAGGTTTCCAGCACATTGGCCTTGTCCACCGAGGTGAGCTTGCCGCGACGCTGTTGGGCCAGGCGGAAGGCGCTGCGCAGCACGCGCTCGATCTCGACCACGGTGTAGCGGCACAGGTCGCTGGCGCTGTCGGCATCGCGGCTTTTGTCGCCGAAGTAGATGCCGCCGGTCAGCTCGCGCACCACCACGAAGTCCACGTCCTTGAGCAGTTCGGGCTTGATCGGCGAGGCGTTGAGCGCGGCCGGGTGGGTACGCACCGGGCGCAGGTTGGCGTACAGGCCCAGTGCCCTGCGGATCGCCAGCAGGCCTTGTTCCGGGCGGACCTTGGCATTCGGGTCGGACCACTTCGGGCCACCAACGGCGCCGAGCAGCACCGCGTCAGCCTTGCTGCAGGCCTCCAGCGTGGCTGCCGGCAGCGGCTCGCCGTGCCTGTCGATGGCGATGCCGCCGATGTCATGTTCGCTGAAGCTGAAGCTGTGGCCGAACCGGCTTGCGATGGCCTTGAGCACGTCGACGGCAACGGCGGTGATTTCTGGACCGATGCCGTCACCCGGCAGTACGACGATGTTGGCTTGCATGTAAGGGTTCCGGTTGCTGTTTGTTTTGTTTGAAGCCCCTCTCCCTGCGGGAGAGGGGTTGGGGTGAGGGTAGGGAGCACCATGCGCGATTTGGCTGCGCGAGGCTTCGCCCTTACCCTCATCCGCCCCTACGGGGCACCTGCATTCGGCACATCCATGTGCCTCACCTTACGGGCGGCTGCGCCGTGCAGTCCGGCAATCCTGCCGGACTGTCTCCCGGAGGGAGAAGGGGAGGTCGGTCACGCCGCTTTTGCAGCCTCATACCGCTCGATCTCATCCACCCGGCCCAGCAGCCAGCCCAGCTGATCCACACCTTCCAGCAGGCAGGTCTGCGAGAAACCATCCAGCGGGAAGCGGTATGCCTTGCCGCTGGAAGTACGCAGCTCACGTGCTGCCACATCCACGGTCAGCTCGTCATCCGGGTGCTGCATCAGTTCCTGCACGTCGGCTTCATCCAGCACGATCGGCAGCAGGCCGTTCTTCAGCGAGTTGTTGCGGAAGATGTCGGCGATCTCGCTGCTGACGATTGCCTGCAGGCCCAGATCGGTCAGCGCCCACGGCGCATGTTCGCGCGAGGAACCACAGCCGAAATTGCGTCCGGCCAACAGGATGGCGCGGCCCTGGTTATGTGGCTGGTTGAAGGCGAATTCGGCATTCGGCGAACCATCAGCCTGCCAGCGCCAGTCATTGAACGCGTTCTTGCCCAGACCAGCGCGCTCGGTGGTGGACAGGAAACGCGCCGGGATGATCTGGTCGGTGTCGATATTGGTCTGGCGCAGCACAACGCTGCGCGAGGTGATCGTGGTCAATGCGGCCATCACGCCACCTCCTTGGCAAACAGATCGCGGGTATCGGCGACGCGGCCATTCACCGCTGCCCATGCCGCGCTCATCGGCGAAGCCAGCAAGGTGCGTGAGCCCGGGCCTTGGCGGCCTTCGAAATTGCGGTTGCTGGTGCTGACCGCCAACTGGCCCGGTGCAACCAGGTCGCCGTTCATGGCGATGCACATCGAGCAGCCCGGCTCGCGCCACTCGGCACCGGCGGCACGCACGATCTCGTGGATGCCTTCGGCCTCGGCATCGCGCTTGACGATCTCCGAGCCCGGCACCACCAGCATGCGTACGCCATCGGCGACGTGGCGGCCGCGCAGCACCTGTGCCACTTCGCGCATGTCGCTCAAGCGGCCATTGGTGCAGGAACCGACAAACACTACATCCACCGGCGTGCCGATCAAGCTGTGGCCGGCTTCGAACTTCATGTAGTCCAGGCCCTTCTGCGCAGCGGCATCGTTGGCGGCCGGGATCGGCGCATCAACCGCAATCGCGGTGCCCGGGTGCGTGCCCCAGGTCAGGGTCGGACGGATATCGGCGGCGTCGATCTGCACTTCCACATCGAAGCGCGCGGCTTCGTCGCTGTTCAACGAGGACCAGTACGCCACGGCGGTGTCGAAGTCGGCGCCCTTGGGGCCGCGCGGGGTGTTGGCGACCCAGTCGAAGGTGACCTGGTCCGGCGCCACCATACCTGCGCGGGCACCGGCTTCGATCGACATGTTGCACAGGGTCATGCGCTGTTCCATGTCCATCGCGCGGATCGCCGAGCCACGGAATTCCAGTACATGGCCGGTGCCACCGTTGACGCCGATCACGCCGATGATGTGCAGCACCACGTCCTTGGCACCCACGCCCGGCGCCAGTTCGCCATCAACGGTGATTGCCATGGTCCTGGCCTTGCGCTGCAGCAGGCACTGCGTGGCCAGCACGTGGCCGACTTCGCTGGTGCCGATGCCGAAGGCCAGCGAACCGAACGCGCCATGCGTGGAGGTGTGGCTGTCACCGCAGACGATGGTCATGCCTGGCTGGGTGAAACCCTGCTCCGGGGCGATGACGTGGACGATACCGCGGTTGGCCGAGGACAGGTCGAACAGCTCGATGCCGTACTCGGCGCAATTCTTCGCCAGCGTTTCGACCTGCGCTTCGGAGGCCTTGCTTGCGTACGGCAGCTTGCCGTCCGGGCCGGCCGGCAGGGTCGGCGTGGAGTGATCCATCGTCGCCTTGGTGCGATCGGTGCGGCGCGGCTTCAGGCCGCGCTCGCGCAGTTCGGTGAAGGCCTGCGGCGAGGTGACTTCATGGATCAGGTGCAGGTCGATATACAGCACGGCCGGCGCGTTGTCGGATTCGGGGACGACAACGTGGGCATCCCACAGCTTGTCGTACAGGGTTTTGGGTGCGGAGCTCATTGGTTCGTTCCGGTGCCTATGTTCTGCTGTCGCGCTCAGGCGCTGACGGCTTCCTCGGTGGTGCTGCTTTCACGCTGGCGCAGCAGGCGGTTGGTGACATCCAGCCAGGCAAGCGCGCTGGCTTCGATGATGTCACGGCTGGTGCCGGTGCCTTCGAGGATCTCGCCTTCGTGACGCACGCTCAGGTTGGCTTCGCCGCGCGCATCGGCGCCGATGCCGACGCTGTGCACGTGGTAGCTGTCCAGGGTCAGCTGCACGCCGGTGGCGGCCGACAATGCCGAGAACAAGGCATCGACCGGGCCGTCGCCCTGCGCGGTTTCAGCCACGCGGTTGCCTTCCGGATCGGACAGCTCGACCAACGCATTGGCACGGCTGCCGACGTCGCTGATGGTCATCGAAGCCAGGCGGTAGCCGTCGCTGCTGGAGGTACCCTGCATCAGGGTCTGCAGGTCGGCATCGGTGACCACGCGCTGCTGTTCGCACAGTGCCTTGAACTGCTCGAAGATCAGCTTCAGTTCCTCTTCTTCCAGCCAGTAGCCCAGCGCACGCAGGCGTGCCTCGACCGCGGCGCGGCCGCTGTGGCGGCCCAGCACCATCTGCGAGGATTCCCAGCCCACGTCTTCAGGACGCATGATTTCGTAGGTATTGCGATTGCGCAGCATGCCGTGCTGGTGGATGCCGGATTCGTGCGCGAAGGCATTGGCACCGACGATGGCCTTGTTGCGCTGCACCGGCATGCCGACCAGACGCTGCAGCAGCTGCGAGGTGGGTACGATGCGGCGGGTGTCGAAACCGGTGTCGAAGTTGTTGTAGAAGGCGTTGCGGACCTTCAGCACCATCGCGATTTCTTCCAGCGCGCAGTTGCCGGCGCGCTCGCCGATGCCGTTGATCGAACCTTCCACCTGGCGTGCACCGCCTTCGATGGCGGCCAGCGAGTTGGCCACGGCCAGGCCCAGGTCGTTGTGGCAATGGGTACTGAATACCACCTTGTCAGCGCCGGCCGCATTGGCGATCACATGCTGGAACATCGCGCGGATTTCCTCCGGCGTGGTGAAACCAACCGTGTCGGGCAGGTTGATGGTGCGCGCACCGGCGGCGATCGCGACCTGGGTGACTTCAGTCAGGAAGTCCAGTTCGGTGCGGGTGGCGTCCTCGGCGGAGAACTCGACGTCATCCAGGTAGCCGCGCGCCATGCTCACATGCTTGTGCACCGACTCCAGCACCTGTTCCTTGCTGATGCGCAGCTTGTGCTCGCGGTGCAGCGGACTGGTGGACAGGAACAGGTGCAGGCGCGGGCGCGCTGCGGCTTCCAGAGCCTTGATGGAGGTTTCGATATCGCCGGCCAGGCAGCGCGACAGCACTGCCAGGACCGGCTGTCGTACCTCGCGGCCGATCAGTGCCATGGCTTCGCGGTCGGACTGCGAACTTGCGGGGAAGCCGGTTTCGATCACGTCCACGCCCAGTTCCGCCAGCGCCCTTGCCATCACCAGCTTCTGCGGTGGCGTCATGCTGCAGCCGGGTGATTGCTCACCGTCGCGCAGGGTCGTGTCGAAGATGGTAATTCGCGGGGTATTGTTGGTTGGAGTATTCACCAGAGGGTCTCCTCGACTGCGGCGGTAACGGAAATTTGGGGGGATTCGGATCTGGAACTGCGCTGTGTCGATGCAACGACACGGCTTCTAAGTCGTTCGGCGTTACGCCGTCGAGGTTTGCGCGGCGGGCTGGGGCGAACTTCAGACAACAAGGTCGACAATACCGTGGCATCGATGTTGCCGCCGGATACCACCGCACACTTACGCTTGCCGGAGACGCGGCGGCCCGCGGCCAGCGCCAGTGCGCCAGCACCTTCGGCGATGACGTGTTCTTCCAACGCCAGCCGCACCAGGGTTTCGCGCAGCTCGGCTTCACGGACGATGACCACATCGTCGAGCAGGCTGGCGCACAGGCGGCGGGTGAGGAAGCCCGGGATCTTGACCTTGACGCCATCGGCCAGGGTCGGCACCGGATCAACTTCGCGCACATCGCCCTTGATCGCGCGTGCCATCGAGTCCACGCCTTCGACCTGCGCACCGATGATGCGCACGCCCTGCGACTTCAATGCCAGCGCGACGCCCGAGGCCAGGCCGCCGCCGCCGATCGGCACGATCACCACGTCCGGTGCATGCGGCGCCAGCTCGATGCCCAGCGTGCCCTGGCCGGCGATCACGTCCGGGTCGTCGAAGGCGGACAGGAAGCGGTAGCCGTTCTGTTCGGCCAGTTCGCGGGCAAACGCATAGGCATCGTCGTAGCTGTTGCCGTGCTGGCGCACGGTGGCGCCCCAATGCTGGACGCCGGCAATCTTGGTGGCCGGTGCGCCATGTGGCATCACCGTGATGGCCTGCACGCCCAGCCGATGCGAAGCCCAGGCCACGCCTTGGGCGTGGTTGCCGGCCGAGGCGCAGATCACCGGGCGCTCATCACCGCGTTCCAGCGCCGCCAGCATCGCGTTCAGTGCACCACGCACCTTGTAGGAACCGGTGCGCTGCAGGTTCTCCAGCTTCAACCAGGTGCCGAAACGCTCGGCATAGTGCAGCGGGGTAGGCGGCAGAAAACGGCGCAGGCGTGCCTGCGCGGCCAAGACATCGGCAACGCTGACGTTCAATGCGTCAGCGGGTGTTGCAACTGCGTTGGCGCGGCCACGGTCAGGCATGTACGTGGCCGTCACCGGATACAAGCGAACTAGCTGTCGGCTGTTCGCGTTGAAGAAGACGCCTCCGTTGCTTGTGGCGGCGTACTACCGGTACGCCACTTACGTCGCTGCTCATACGCTGGCACCTGCTACCGGTACCAGCCGCACGGATTCGCAGTCGTAGACCTTCTGCAGCTGGTGGCACAGGGTTTCCGGCGGGCGCGTGCCATGGATGTCCATCTGCACGTGCCAGCGGCCGGCATCGTCGGCATTGCGGTTGCCGGCGATGTTGCTGGGGGCGAAGCCGCGCCGTTCGACCATGCCGATCACGCGCACCAGCGCGCCTTCGGCAGGTTTCAGCACCAGGTCAAGCCGGTATTGCATTGGAACTCTCCTGCGCTGCCTTGGCATGGGCTGGGTTGCTGTCCAGCATGGTGCTGTTGGCGTTGTTGGGTGGCACCAGCGGCCACACGTTGGCGCGTGCATCGATGGACACGTGCAGCAGCGCCGGGCCGGGCGTATCCAGCATGGCGGCCAGCGCGTCCTCGACCTGCGCACGCTGGGTGATGCGAGTGGCGGGGATACCGAATACCTGCACCAGCGCGGCGAAGTCCGGGTTGTCGGACAGGTCAATCTCGCTGTAACGCTCGGCGAAAAACAGCTCCTGCCACTGGCGGACCATGCCCAGCGATGAGTTGTCCAGCAGCACGATCTTCACCGGCAGGCGACAGCGGGCGATGGTGGCCAGCTCCTGCACGTTCATCATGAAGCTGCCATCACCGGAGACCAGCACCACGGTGCGATCGGGGCAGGCGAACTGCGCGCCCATCGCCGCCGGCAGGCCGAAGCCCATCGTGCCCAGCGCGCCCGACGTCAGGTGGTTGCGCGGGTGGTTGAAGCGGCAATGCTGCGCCACCCACATCTGGTGCTGGCCGACATCGCAGGCGATAACGGTATCCGGCGGTGCCACTTCGCTCAGCCGCTTCAACAACGCCGGTGCGTAGATATCGTGGCCGGGCGCGTCATAGCGGGCAGCGAACTTTTCACGGTTGGCGGCACAACGTGCGCGCCAGCTGTTGCAGCTGCTGCGGATGCTGGTCAGCGCCTGCAGCCCAGTCTTGACGTTGCCGGGGATGGCAATGTCGACCGCGCGCAGCTTGGAGATCTCGTAGGCGTCGGCATCCAGATGGATGACGCGGGCGAACGGGGCGAACTCGGCCAGCTTGCCGGTGGCGCGGTCATCGAAGCGGGCACCGACCACGATCAGCAGGTCCGACTCCTGCACCGCCATGTTGGCAGCGCGGGTGCCGTGCATGCCCAGCATGCCCAGGTACTGCGGATGATTGGCCGGCAAGGCGCCCAGGCCGCGCAGGGTCAGCACGGTCGGGATGCCCGAGCTTTCGACGAAGTGACGGAACTCGCCAACCGCATCGGCCAGGCCGATGCCGCCGCCGCCGTAGATCACGGGCTTTTCGGCAGCGGCAATCATCTCGACCGCAGCAGCCAGACGCTCGGCCGACGGTGCCGGCACCGGATCGATCGAGGCCGGCACGTGATCGGGCAGGTGCGAGGCGTCGCCCAGCTGCACGTCCTTGGGCAGGTCGATCAGCACCGGACCGGGCCGCCCTTCGCGGGCGACACGGAAGGCTTCGGCAACCACCTGCGGCAGCTCATCAACGCTGCGCACCAGCCAGCTGTGCTTGACGATCGGCATGGTCATGCCGAACACATCCAGTTCCTGGAACGCATCGGTACCCAGCAGCGGGGTAGCGACCTGGCCGGTCAGGCACACCATCGGTACCGAGTCGAGCATGGCATCGGCAATGCCGGTGACCAGGTTGGACGCACCCGGGCCGGAGGTGGCCACGCATACGCCTACCTTGCCGCTTGCGCGGGCATAACCATTGGCGGCAAGCGCCGCGCCCTGCTCGTGTCGTACCAGGATGTGCTTGAGGCTGGAGTCCACCAATGCGTCGTAGAACGGCATGATGGTGCCGCCCGGGTAGCCGAACAGCGTTTGCACGCCTTCGGCTTCCAGGGCCTGCGTCAGCCAGCGTGCGCCGTTACGGGGCGCACCGGGGGTGGAAGTGTTCATGCAGCGACCTTTGCCAGTTGCGGGTGGGGGACCGCGGATTACGCAGTCTGTGCTTGCAGCCAAACCATCTTGGCGCGGAGCTCTTTGCCCACCTTCTCGATCGGGTGTTCCATGTCTGCCTGCTGGAACTTCTTGTAGTTCGGCAGGCCTGCTTCGTACTCGGCTTCCCAGTTCCTGGTGAAGGTGCCGTTCTGGATGTCGGTCAGCACGTCCTTCATGCGGGCCTTCACCGAGGCATCGATAACGCGCGGGCCGCTGACGAAATCGCCGTACTGCGCGGTCTCGGAGATGAACTCCAGCATGCGGGTGATGCCGCCTTCGTAGAACAGGTCGACGATCAGCTTCAGTTCGTGCAGCACTTCGTAGTAGGCGATTTCCGGCTGGTAACCGGCTTCCACCAGGGTTTCAAAGCCGGCCTGCACCAGCGAGGAAGCGCCACCGCACAGTACGGCCTGCTCACCGAACAGATCGGTTTCGGTCTCTTCCTTGAAGGTGGTCTTGATGATGTTGGCGCGGGCGCCGCCCAGGCCAGCCGCATAGGCCAGCGCGAACTGCTCGGCCTTGCCGCTCTTGTCCTGGTAGACCGCGTAGATGCACGGCACGCCGCGGCCGATTTCATACTCGCGACGCACCAGTGCGCCCGGGCCCTTCGGCGCGACCAGCACCACGTCCAGATCGGCGCGCGGCTCGATCATGCCGAAATGCACGTTCAGTCCGTGCGCGAACAGCAGGCAGGCGCCCTGCTTCATGTTCGGCGCCAGTACCTCGTTGTACAGCTTCTTCTGCACCATGTCCGGGGTCAGCACGGCGACCAGGTCGGCGTCCTTGACCGCTTCGGCCGGGCTCTTGACGGTGAAGCCGTCGGCCTGCGCCTTGACCTCGGTGGGGCCGCCGGCGCGCAGGCCGACAACCACGTCGAAGCCGGATTCACGCAGGTTCATGGCATGGGCGCGGCCCTGGCTGCCGTAACCGACGACGGCGATTTTGATCTGGGGCAGTTCGTTGGTGCTCATGGTGCTTGGTTTCCTTGCAATGAAGAGAGTCAGGCAGAAATAAAAACGGCCGTTGCGTCAGGACGCAGCGGCCGGGGCGGGCGGGGGAGGCACCATGCAGGTCGCAGCGCTGCGGCTGGCGGCGTTGGTGGTGTGTTTCCTGGAGGTGTCAGTGGTTGGGTACATGGTTTCAGATGAAATAGAAGCTGGAAACGAAAAACCCCGCACCGGGGTCGGCGCGGGGTCTTTAGTCGAATCTGGCTGTCTTTACGTTACGCGCCAGTCTGCCCCGCACCTGTTGGCTCGGTAATAAGTACGAGTACGAGAATCGACGCCGCGGCGTGGGCCGGGGTCGAAGTCAGGTCAGTGGTGGCGTTGTGGCGTTGCAGCATGGGTCGAGATAACCATCGCGTCGTCGTCATGTCAACGCTTGCAGGTGTGATTTCCCGGATCTGGCGCGGAAGCCCCGTCGCAGCAGCATGGTTGCGATTGAAACCTGCGTGATCAAGCGCATGCGCGAGCTGGTTTGCGCGGATTCGGGTCAGTTCAACACGTTGATCGGGCCGGGAGAGAAAGTTTCGCCTGCCGTGATTGGATTGCGCTGCTTTTGCCGGTTTAGCAAGTAACAGGCCCTTTCTGGGCCAGCCGGAGGACGATCGCCATGACGCAGTTACCAGGACAGGACATCACGTGTGCGGGTGCACACCGGTGTGACGTACCCGGCGAGGGGCGGCCCCCCGGTCTGCTGCAACTGATGGGCCAGGGAGGTGTTCTGCCGGCGCCGCTGATCTACCGGAAGGGCTGGGCCCTGCTCGGCTACCTGTCGGTCGAGTCCAATCGCATGCATTCGCGGGCGGCGCTGGCGGCCCTGTTGTGGCCCAGCCTGGGGGAGACCAGTGCCTTGACCAACCTGCGCCAGGTGTTGAGCAACCTCAATCGCTTCTGCAATCTGGTGATGGAGGAGGGCATTCTGCGCATCGAGCGCTCGGCGGTTGGCCTGATGCGCGGCGCTGAGCCCATGTTCGATATCGATCTGCTGGAGCAGGCGCCGTGCGAATCGGTTCATCTGATGGCCGAGCAGCGGGTGTTCCTGGATGGAATGGAAGACATTGCCGATTCCAACTTCCAGACTTGGCTGGCGAGTACCCGCCAATCGCTGGACGCACAGCTGATAGACGCGGCGGCACGCTGCTGCGATGAAATGCTGGAAGCATCGCGTTGGGAGTCTGCGATGCAGCTGGCCAATGCCTTGTGTAAGCGCGATCCATGGAATGAAGCGCATACCCGGCGGGTGATGCGCGCCCACGCCGGCACCGGCATGCGGGGCGCGGCGCTGAAGGTCTACCAGCGATTCGAATCGGTATTGCGGCAGGAGTTGGGCCTGGATCCAGACCAGGAGACGCGAGGCCTGCTGGAGCAGATCAGTAACGGACACGAGGCAGCCAGCCTGATCGGAATGGCGTCTGCACGGATGTAGGGCTGGGTTGCCCGCGGGGGTCTGTGACCTGACGGTCTTGCTGTGGGAGCGGCGTCAGCCGCGAAGCAGAGTTTCGCTCAAACCTCCATCTGAAGGTGTCCTTGTTTCGCGGCTGACGCCGCACCCACAAAGACAGTCCGATGCCTGTGGTGCAGCTTGGCTGGTTTGAGCGCTGGCGTGACGGGCAGTTCAGTACGAGGCACATGCACAAGACGTGCGTCAGCGCGGTGGCTGGGCTATCGTCCCGCCATTCCCTTGCCGGTTGTCTGCCATGCTGCGTAGCGCCTTGTTGCTTGCCCTGTCTACTGTGCCGGTAACGGCGTTTGCCGCAGACCGCATCACCGGTCACGAATTTGCCACCCGCTCGGAAGTCATCGCGCCGCATGCAATGGCGGCCACCTCGCAGCCGCTGGCCACCCAGATCGCGCTGGACGTGATGAAGGGCGGCGGCTCGGCGATGGATGCGGCCATCGCTGCCAATGCTGCGCTGGGATTGATGGAGCCGACCGGCAATGGCATTGGCGGTGACCTGTTCGCGATCGTCTGGGACCCGAAGACGCAGAAGCTCCATGGCTACAACGGCTCGGGTCGTTCACCGCGTTCGTTGACGCTGGCGGAGTTGCAGCGGCGTGGTTTGAAGGAGATTCCCGCGACCGGACCGCTGCCGGTGTCGGTGCCGGGCGCGGTGGATGGCTGGTTCGCATTGCATGAACGCTTCGGGCGCAAGCCCATGGCTGAAAACCTGGCGCCGGCCATCGCCTACGCCCGCAATGGGCATCCGGTTTCCGAGGTCATTGCGTATTACTGGGACCGCTCGGTGCCCAAGCTGTCGCAGTATCCGGGTTTCAAGGAGCAGTTCACCATTGATGGACACGCGCCGCGCAAGGGTCAGATGTGGCGCAATCCAAACCTTGCAAACACCTTGCAGCAGATTGCCGATGGGGGCCGTGATGCGTTCTACAAAGGCGACATCGCGCGCGGCATTGGCGACTACTTCAAGACCAATGGCGGTTATCTGAGCTACGAGGACATGGCCGCGCATCACGGCGAGTGGGTCGAGCCGGTCAGCAGCAACTACCGTGGTTATGACGTGTGGGAACTGCCACCGAACAGCCAGGGCATCGCTGCGCTGCAGATCCTCAACGTGCTGGAAGGCTACGATTTCTCGAAGATTCCATTCGGCTCGGCCGAGCACATCCATCTGTTCGTTGAAGCCAAGAAACTGGCCTTCGCCGATCGCGCCCGTTTCTACGCGGACCCTGCGTTCTCGCCGGCACCGGTGCAACGGCTTGTTTCCAAGGACTACGCTGCACAGCGCCGCAGCCTGATCTCGATGGACAAGGCCTTGAAGGAAGTTCAGCCAGGAACGCCCAGGCAGCTGGAGGAGGGCGACACCATCTACATGACCGTGGCCGATGCTGACGGCATGATGGTGTCGCTGATCCAGTCCAACTATCGCGGCATGGGCAGCGGCATGGCGCCGCCGGGGCTGGGCTTCATCTTGCAGGACCGCGGCGAGATGTTCGTGTTGCAGAAGGATCATCCCAACGGTTATGCGCCGGGCAAGCGCCCGTTCCAGACCATCATTCCGGCCTTCATCACCAAGGACGGCAAGCCGTTCGCCAGCTTCGGGGTGATGGGCGGTGCGATGCAGCCGCAGGGGCATGCACAGATCGTGATGAACCTCGTCGACTTCGGCATGAACCTGCAGGAGGCCGGCGATGCACCACGCATCCAGCACGAGGGCTCCACCGAGCCCACCGGACAGGCCACGGCGATGCGTGATGGTGGCGAGGTCAATCTGGAAACCGGCTTTGCATATAAGACGGTGCGCAGCCTGATGCGCAAGGGCCACCGTGTGGTGTTCGCCGACGGTCCTTATGGCGGCTATCAGGCGATCATGCGTGACCCGGAAAGCGGCGTTTACTACGGTGCTTCGGAGAGTCGAAAGGATGGGCAGGCGGCGGGGTACTGATCGTCGCTTCTTGTGGTTGTGGCAGGGCAAAAGCAAAAGCCATAGCCAAAGCCAAAGCCCCCCTCCCCAACCCTCCCCTTCGCTGCGCGAAAGGGAGGGGGTAGAAGCGGCTACGTCGCCATCTTGTAGATCGCCAGGAACGGCCCCCTCCCTTTCGCGCAGCGAAGGGGAGGGTTGGGGAGGGGGAGCTCTTCGCTGCCGTCCTTACCACCCAATTGTCCAGCCACATCGCGCAGCTGGATGCGAAGCCAGCCAGATGCGCCGCGGCAATTCACAGCTCCCGCAGCTCCCGCCTACTTGTCCAGACCTGGCGAACGCTCAGTGACTGCACGTGCTTCTTCCTGTGCTGCCTGCTCGCGCTCGATCCATGCCTCCATCATGTGCCGTGCGCGCTGCGCGAGCCGGCGCTGGCGGTTGTGCTCGGCGTCCAGCACGCGGTACAGCGATACCATCACCAACACCATCAACAGCGCGAATGGCAAAGCTGCAATGGTGATCATGCCCTGCAGTGCATCCAACCCACCTGCGAGCAGCAGAACCGCTGCGATCAGTGCAATGGCAATGCCCCACACCAGCTTGCGTGACAGTGGCGGATCACCGGCTTCATCGGTGGACATGCTGGCCAGCACCAGCACCGCCGAATCGGCCGAGGTGACGAAGAAGATAACGAGCAGGACCAAGGCCAGGCCCGCGAGCAGCAAGGATGCTGGCATGCTGTCGAACAGCGTGAACAATACCGTCTCATAGCCATTGCCCAACGCCTGGACCAGATCGGCGTGGCCAGACAGCTGCGCCCACAGCGCAGTGCCACCGAACACGGAGAACCACAGGAAGCCGAGCAGGGTTGGCGCCAGCACCACCCCGACCACGAACTCGCGCACGCTGCGGCCACGTGATACCCGCGCAATGAAGGAACCCACGAACGGCGCCCAGGCAATCCACCAGGCCCAGTAGAAGATGGTCCAATCCGCGACCCAGGTGCTGCCCGAGAAGGGCGACATGCGCAGGCTCATTGTCACCAGCTGGTTCAGGTAGGCGCCCAGCGTGGTGGTGAAGGTGTCGAAGATGAAGCCAGTAGGGCCGAGCACCAGCACTGCGGCAAGCAGCAATGCCGCCAGCGCCAGATTGAAGTTGGACAACCACTTGATGCCACGGTCCACGCCGCTGGTGGTGGAGAGCATGTAAAGCACGAAGGCGATGGCGATGACGGTCATCTGCAGTGGCACGCCTGCGGTGACACCGAACACACGTTGCATGCCGGCGGCGATCTGGATGGTGCCGAATCCCAACGTGGTGGCGACACCAATTGCGGTGGCGACCACCGCTGCGATATTCACCAGCTTGCCAACCCAGCCACGATGATGGCGGCCGATGACCGGTTGCAGCATGTCGCTGATCAGGCCGCGACCATTGCGGTTGTACTGGAACCAGGCCATTGCCAGCCCGATCAACGCATAGATCGCCCACGGGTGCAGGCCCCAGTGGAAGAACGAGTAACGCATCGCGGCGCGGGCGGCATCCATGCCTTGCGGCGGCAGGCCTTCCGGCGGGGTGACGAAATGCGATATCGGCTCGGCCGCGCCCCAGAACACCAGGCCGATGCCCATGCCGGCGGCGAACAGCATCGACAGCCAGCTGGCGCGGGAGAAGTCCGGCTCGGCATCTTCACCGCCGATGCGCAGGCTGCCGAAGCGGCCGAACGCCAGGTACAGCAGGAAAGACAGTGTCAGGAACACGATCAGCAGGTACATCCAACCAGCGCCACGCACAACCTGGGCCAGCGCGGCCTGCACCACGTCGTTGAAGGGACCGGGCGCGAGGCCGGCAATCAGCACCAGTAGCGCGACCAGTGCAATGGAAATACGAAACACCATGAAGGAGCTTCTCCGATCAAATGAGCGATTGAGGGGAGCGAGCCTGAGCTTGCAGGACAACCGGCTGGCACCATGGCGCCGGGCCGGGAAAGGAGGGGCGGCAAGCGCCGCAAGGCAGTCATTCGAAACGAGCCTGCGCGCGATGTTACTGAATGGCGCGTCACGATTACGTTAGTGGCCTGTGACGCTGTGCAAGGAGACGCCTGCGGTCAGCAGCTGCAGCCCGTTGACCGGTGTTCCTGTCGGCTTGGCTTTCCCATCGATTGCAGGTCTAATGACGCCCGAAGCGGGGGTACCGTGACCATTGGGTCGCGGTTGAGACATACCCTTCGAACCTGATCCGGCTCATACCGGCGTAGGGAAGCTTCGTGTGCCGCCAGTCGATGTGCCCGCTATGGGCCGGGGCCGGGTGGCGTGCGCCTTCGCTTCGTTCCGTCATGCGAATCCCTCGCGTGGCCTTCGCACCCCGCGTGTGGATAGACAGGACGAATGCCAATGAACGCACAGCCCAGCCTGCAGCAGCAGGCCCAGCAACTCTCCGAATCCGTGACCCGGCCGATTCCCGGCTCGCGCAAGATCTTCGTCTCTGGTTCGCGCCCGGACCTGCAGGTGCCGATGCGCGAGATTGCGTTGACCAGCACGCCCACCCTGTTCGGCGGCGAGGAGAACCATCCGGTCACCGTGTATGACACCTCCGGCCCGTATACGGATCCGCAGGCCAACATCGATCTGGCAGCGGGGCTGGCGGCGGTGCGCAGCGCCTGGATCGAGGAGCGCGGGGATACCGAGCAGTTGGCCGGTCTCAGCTCCGAGTTCGGCCGTGGTCGCCAGCATGATGCCCGGCTGGATGCCGTGCGCTTTCCTGGCCGCACGCTGCCGCGCCGCGCGATTGGTACCGCCAATGTCACCCAGATGCACTATGCGCGGCGCGGCAGCGTTACCCCGGAGATGGAGTACGTCGCCATCCGCGAGAACCAGCGCTTGGATGCAGTGCGTGATGCAGGACTGCTTGCCCAGCATCCAGGGCAGAGCTTCGGTGCCAGCATCCAGCAGATCATCACCCCGGAATTCGTGCGCGAGGAGATCGCGCGCGGCCGCGCGGTCCTGCCGAACAACATCAACCACCCCGAGTGTGAGCCGATGATCATCGGCCGCAACTTCCTCACCAAGATCAACGCCAACATCGGCAACAGCGCGGTGTCGTCGGGCATAGCCGAGGAAGTGGAGAAGCTGGTGTGGGCGATCCGCTGGGGCGGCGACACGGTGATGGATCTGTCCACCGGCAAGCACATCCATGAGACGCGCGAGTGGATCGTGCGCAACTCACCGGTGCCGATTGGCACGGTGCCGATCTACCAGGCGCTGGAGAAGGTGGATGGCCGGGCCGAGGAGCTGACCTGGGAGATCTTCCGCGACACCTTGATCGAGCAGGCCGAGCAGGGGGTTGATTACTTCACCATCCACGCCGGGGTGTTGCTGCGACACGTGCCACTGACTGCCAAGCGTGTCACCGGCATCGTCTCGCGCGGCGGTTCGATCATGGCCAAATGGTGCCTGGCGCACCACAAGGAAAATTTTCTCTACACGCACTTCGAGGACATCTGCGACATCATGAAGGCCTACGACGTGTCCTTCAGTCTCGGTGACGGGCTGCGCCCGGGCTGCATTGCCGATGCCAACGACGCGGCGCAGTTCGGCGAACTGGAGGCGCTGGGCGAGCTGACCAAGATTGCCTGGAAGCATGATGTGCAGACCATCATCGAAGGTCCCGGCCATGTGCCGATGCAGCTGATCAAGCAGAACATGGACAAGCAGCTGCAGGAGTGTGGCGAAGCGCCGTTCTATACGTTGGGGCCGCTGACCACCGATATCGCGCCGGGCTACGACCACATCACCAGCGCGATCGGTGCGGCGATGATTGGTTGGTACGGCACCGCGATGCTCTGCTACGTTACGCCGAAGGAACACCTGGGGTTGCCCAACCGGCAGGACGTGCGCGACGGCATCATGGCGTACAAGATCGCTGCGCATGCCGCCGATCTTGCCAAGGGCCATCCGGGTGCGCAGGTCCGCGACAACGCCTTGAGCAAGGCGCGCTTCGAATTCCGCTGGGAAGACCAGTTCAATCTCGGTCTGGATCCGGAGAAGGCCAAGGAATTCCATGACGAAACGCTGCCCAAGGATGCACACAAGCTGGCCCACTTCTGTTCGATGTGCGGCCCGCACTTCTGCTCGATGAAGATCACCCAGGATGTGCGTGAGTACGCGGCCGAGCAGGGCGTGGATGAAGGGCTGGCGTTGGCGGCGGGGATGGCCGAGAAATCGGCGCAGTTCCGCGAGCAGGGCGCGCAGGTCTACCGGATCGAGTAGACCCGCGGTACGGGGCGGGGCATCCCGGCGGGTGCCCCGGCCCTTGATTGACGCCGGGACGTCGACGGACGTGTTAGCGTGCGCTCGTCCACACCAGGGGTAGGCCATGAAACTTCGCTTCGTTTCCTTGCTTCTCGTCTTGTCCTCGCTGCTCCTGCTGGGTGCCTGCGCCAGCACGCCGCGTGTAGCCAGCCAGGCCGATCCGACTGCCGACTTTTCGCGCTACCGCAGCTTTGCGTTCTACACCCCGCTGGCGCTCGAGCAGCACGGCTATACCACCATCACCAGCAACCGCATCCGCGCCGCGGTGCGCACGCAGATGGAGTCACGTGGTTACCGGTTCGATGAAGCCAACCCGGACCTGTGGGTGAACCTCAACGCCTACCTGCAGGACAAGACCCAGGTCACCACGATGCCGGAAGTGGATTACGACTATTACTACAGCTACCGCGCCCGCGGTTATGTCGCCGTGCCGTACTGGCGTGACCGCACCGACGTGCGCCAGTACACCGAAGGCACCTTGAACATCGACGTGGTGGATGCGCGGAAGAAGCAGCTGGTCTGGGAAGGCGTCGCGGTCGGTACGGTGGGGCGGGTGAAGCCGGAGCAGCGCGGCGAGCGCATTGATGCCGCGGTGGCCGCGATCTTTGCCGCTTACCCGTATCGCGCCGGGATGGCGACCAGTCCGGGCCCCTGAGGTCCGCTCCTGCGGGCCTTGGCTCAACCACACCGTTCGGCACCGGCAATGAAGGGATGCGTATGCAGTCGCGCTTGAGATTGATCGTGATGGCGCGCAGGCACCCATCTGCATGGTTGCTGGCGGTGCAATTGCTGGGCGTTCTGCTTTACCCGGCGATGGAGCACATGCCAGCCGGACGCGCCTTGTTCGGTGCGTTCGGCATGGTGGTGCTGGGGTTGGCGGTGTGGGTGGTGCGGCGCAGTCCGCTGCTGCTGTGGCTGGCGCTGACGCTGGCCATTCCGGCCGTGGTGTTCTCCATCGCCGGTGCCCTGTTGGGGCGCCATTCGCTGGTCGCGGTGGCGCAGGCATTCGAGAGCCTGCTGTACTTCTATACCTCGTGCAGTTTGATTGCCTACATGCTGCAGGACCACAAGGTCACGCGCGATGAGCTGTTTGCTGCGGGTGCTACGTTTACCTTGCTGGCCTGGGCCTTCGCTTTTGCCTATTCAGTTTGCCAGCACGTGTATCCGGGTAGTTTTGTAGCCACCAGCGAAGGTGATTTCAGGAGCTGGGTCGAGCTGCTTTATCTCAGCTTCAGCTTGTTGTCAGGGGTAGGTCTGAGCGACGTGGTGCCAGTGCATCCGCAAGCACGTGCATTGGTGATGTTGGAGCAGTTTGCAGGCGTTATGTACGTTGCCTTGGTGGTTTCGCGGCTGGTTGGCCTGACCATCTACAAGGCAGAAAAAACTGAACGCTAGTTAAAAAAATCGCGCCGTGCGGCGCGAATCATGTAGCTGATTATGTAATTTCGTCGGCGAGAGAGAGCCTGATGTCGTCCACGTGTGGCACGTGGGGAACTTGGTTAGAGTAATATCTGTTCCAGATAAAACATTTGCTCTGTGCGTTGATGCCTTTTGCGGAATTTGGCGGCTTGTAAGGGCGTGGACCCGGAAAGCTGGACACAGGATTCGTGTCCGCCAGCGATTTTGAAAGACCGCGATGGCAACGAACCCCACCGAAAAACCTAGCTCTGACCGACTGCGCGTCGGTGAGTGTCTG
The DNA here is from genome assembly GCF_056854515.1 of Stenotrophomonas sp. STEN063. Lineage (NCBI taxonomy): Bacteria > Pseudomonadati > Pseudomonadota > Gammaproteobacteria > Lysobacterales > Lysobacteraceae > Stenotrophomonas > Stenotrophomonas sp. STEN063. Next base: position 35,644 of record NZ_JBXFWF010000009.1, on the reverse strand, counting down.
GTGGTGCTTTCCTCTCGCGAGGTGCATCTGCCAGGGACACGCAAGATCCAGCGGCTCACACCCAAATCGGTGGGGGTGTTGTTGGTGCTTGCGCGCAGGCCGGGGCAGGTGGTGACGCGCGAGGAGCTGTTCGCCGATGTCTGGCCGGACACCATGCCGACCAATGACGTGCTGACCCAGGCGGTCACCCAGTTGCGCAAGGCGTTTGCCGCAAGTGAGGCCGGCGAAGGTACGCCTTATATAGAAACCATCGCAAAGACCGGATATCGGCTGTTGGCCACGGTGGTTTGGGAGCCGGACGCGGATGTCGCGGCACCCGAGGACGTTGAAGCGGCGGTCACTGAACCAGTTCCTGTAGACGCGGTTGAAGCAACCGCGCGCGAAGCAACGCGCTACAAGTGGCGCAGGATGCGACGTCTTGGACTGCTGGCAATTGGTATTGCCTTGCTGCTCAGCACACTGGTGATGGCGTGGCTGCTGTGGGAGCGTGATGTGCCTCCGCAGGTGGATGCAACGGTTGCCGAGGGCAACCGGGTGGTGGGCAGTCCTGCGCGCCCCTATCGGCTGATTACCGCAACCGAGGACGTTGAGGTCAATCCTTCGCTCTCACCTGATGGTGCGCTGGTGGTGTTCGCGCGTGAGAGGGACAATCGCTCCAGCTTGTGGATACAGAGTGTAAGCAACGCAACCGCCACGCCGCTGCTGGCCACGCCCACAGGGGCTTCGGATCGCTTCCCGGTATGGTCGCCGAATGGCCGCAACATTGCCTTTGCACGCTTCCTGTCGCAGGGGGACTGCGAGGTTCTGGTGGTGTCGGCAACGGGCACTGGCCTGCGCCGCGCCGCGCGTTGCGATGGTACCGATATGCTCAGCTTTGACTGGGCGCCGGACGGGGCGAGCCTGCTGTTTGGTTCCATGACCGGCCGTTACGCCAGCCGTGGCATACGCAGTCTGGACCTGGCATCGGGACGCTGGTCATCGTTGCAGTACGAGATCGGCGCAGACGATTTCGACTATGCACCGCGCTATTCGGCGGACGGAAAAAAAATCGGTTTCGTGCGCAATCCCCAGGTGGGGGATATGTGGGTGATGGATGCCGACGGCAGCAATGCACAGCGCTTGACCGACGAGGCCGCCGAAATCAGGGGCTGGAGTTGGCTGGGCTCGGATGAAATGGTGTTCGGCCGCCGTATCGACAGCGAAGCGCGCCTGTACCGCTTGGATGTGGCGACGCGCGCTTTGCGTGACATGGGCATCGACAACGCACAGAGCCCCGCGGTGTCGCGTGGCGGTGGCAATCTGGCGTTCATGCGCAGCCAGCCGCAGTTCGGTTTGTACCGTATCCCGTTGGGAGCCGATGCTGGATCGGCGCAGCGCCTGTTTGCTTCCTCGGCGCGTGATGGCCAGCCAATGGTCTCGCCTGATGGTGCGCAATTGGCGTTTACCTCGGACCGTTCCGGTGCGTTTGCACTGTGGTGGGCGCGCCTGAATGAACCGGCGTCCCTGCAGATGATCGAAGGGGTGCGCCCTGAGGCGCGGCAGCCCATGGACTGGTCCGCCGATGGCCGGCGTCTGCTGGTGACCGGGCGAGATGCGGATGGCACGCCGGGTATCTATGAGGTGGCGCCCGAGGAAGGTCACTGGGTGAAGCTGCCAGTGCCCGTACGTGAACCGCTGCAGGCGGTGTATGGGCCAGTCGCCGATACGCTGCTGGTGGTGGAACGCGGTGATGACGAGCGGATGGCGTTGACCTTGTTTGACCGCAGCCAGCAGCCTTGGAAACGCCTGGCGTCATTGGAAGGTGTGTCGCAGGTGCGCCTCGACAGCGCCGGACAACGGGTGCTGTTCACGCGCTTGGCCAGCGGCGGGCTGTGGCAGGCGGCGCCGAGCCTGAGTCCGGACAGCATGAAAGCCGTGCACGCCGAGTTGCCTAGTCGCTGGCGTTACCGTGCTTGGGCCGTGGCTGCCGGTGGCGCCGTGGAATACCTGGACATCAGCCGGGATTGCAGTAGTCGGCTCACTGCAATCGTCGGTGATGGCAGCAGCCAGTGTCTGGATGCGAGCCGCTTCAGTGCGAGCAACGGCCTCAGCCTGGCGCCGGATGGAAAGGCGGTTTTCATCGCCTTGGCCGCCGCTGACAACGCCGATATCGGGATGATGCGCATTCCGCAACGTGCGCCGCGACGGGTACTCGGCTTGGCTAAGTGGTTGTCGCCGTAGGAAATTGTGGTTTCGGAAATATTTCGTAGAGCTTATCGGGAAGAATTCGCAGCTTTCTCGCCGGACTTTCCTGACCCGCATCGCCAAAGTTGGCAAAACGTTCGCTCAATATGAGCAAACGATGGTGTGCGATATGCGGCAGGTTTCGTGGGTGGATCGTGGTCAGTCGGTGTCATTCGAGAAGCCTGCGGAGGATGGCCCGCGGCCTGCCTGTGTAGGTGTGGCGCGACTGGGCAGCCTGCAGACCTCGGGCACCGTGTTCACCGTATGGTTGCAGCTGCGCGGCACTGCCTGGGTGGAATCCAAGGAAGGCAAGTTCCGCCTTCGCCAGCGCGAGTGGATTGCCTTTGAAAAGGAATCGCGCCCGCTGGTCCAGGCTGGCCGTGATGGCATGTGCATCGGTATCAGCCTGGACACCGATGCGCTGCGCATGCTCGGCACCCTGGCCGATTGTAGTGTCTATACCGGCCGCGGCCGCATGAGCCATGGTGAGGCTCGCCTGGCGTTGCGCCTGTGGCGCGAGGCGCAGGCACCGGGCGCGACCATTCATCAGTTGCGTCCGCTGCTGCTGCATCTTGCTTCCCTGCAGCGTGACCTTGCCGGCACCGTGCAGCGCTGCCCGGGTCGTTCGCGTATCCGCAAGCGACAGGTATTCGGTCGCATGCAGCGTGCGCGCATGTACCTGGAGGGCAACAGCCACCGCGTGGTGCGCATTGGTGAGCTGGCCGAGCTGACCAACTTCTCCAGCTGGTATTTGTCCAAGACCTTCCAGAGTCTGTATGAAGAGAGCCCGCAATCCTTGTCGGCGCGGCTGCGACTGGAACGGGCGGCGATGCTGTTGCGTGATACCGACATGATGATCGGCGAGGTTGCGTCTGCCAGTGGTTTTGACAACTGCTGCAGCTTCGCGCGTGCGTTCCGCGCACGTTTTGGTGCATCGGCCACGCAGTACCGTGAGCAGCCGGGGGCGTTGAAGCCAGATTCGGCAAAGCCTAAGGATGGCTTGCGCAAAACCAAGGTGGCAGTACGAACGTAACGTTCAGGGGTGTTTAACGCACCGCTAACTTTGTCGTTTGTTTAGCTCTTTGGAGAGATTGATGAAGCTTCGTAATTCTGCAGTGCGGTTGGGCTTGCTCCCGGCCGGCATTGCTATTGCCTTGACCCCCTCATTTGCTTCGGCGCAGGAAGCTGCTGCCGGTGCGACCACCCTGGATCGCCTGGAAGTCACCGGTTCGCGTATCCGTTCGGTGGACGTTGAGACCGCCCAGCCGATCTTCACTGTGTCCTCCGAGGACATCAAGCGTTCGGGTCTGGTCAGCGTTGGCGACATCCTGCAGAACCTGACCGTGTCGGGCACCCAGACCTTCTCCAAGGCTGCCGTGCTGGCATCCAACCCGGAGCAGGGTGGCCAGTACGCCAACCTCTACAACCTGGGTGAAATGCGCACCCTGGTGCTGGTCAATGGCAAGCGTTGGAGCTCCAGCCTGGCTGGCTTCACCGATATGTCGACCATTCCGAGCTCGCTGATCGAGCGCATCGAAGTGCTGAAGGACGGCGCCTCCGCCATCTACGGCTCCGACGCGATTGCCGGCGTGATCAACATCATCCTGCGCAAGGATTTCGAAGGCGCTGAAGCTTCGGTCTACTACGGCCAGAACAGCGACGGCGACGGTGCCAAGACCCAGTACAACCTGACCCTGGGTGCGGTCGGCGAGCGTTCGTCGATCATGCTGGGCGCTTCCTACACCAAGGAAGATCCGGTGTGGGCAAAGGACCGTGAACTGACCCGTTACACCTACGGCCCGAACCACGCTGCAGACGGCCTGAGCCCGGCCGGCCAGTGGGGTCGTTACACCGACCCGGTCACCGGCAAGGTGATGGTCATCAATCATCCGGGTGGCGTCGGCGCTGATTCCAGCGACCCGAACAACTACCACGAGATCAATGGCGATGATTATTTCAACGCCACTGAGCAGATGATGTTGAACCAGGGTTCGGAGAACAAGTCGGTCTTCGCCGCTGGTACCTACGACATCAACGACAACCTGCGTTTGAAGTCGACCGTGATGTACTCGGAGCGTGACTCCAAGCGTCAGATCGCTGGCTACCCGCTGACCGGTACTTCGCAGAAGAACTTCCCGGTTGCCCTGAGCAAGGACAGCGTCTACAACCCGGTCGGTGCTGATATCACCAGCTGGGGCCGTCGTATTTTCGAGCTGCCGCGCATCAGCGAAAACAATGTCAAGTCGTTCCACTTCGACGCAGCGTTGGAAGGCACCTTTGATTTCAACGACCGTCCGTTCGACTGGGATGTGGGCCTGAACTACAACCAGTACGACGTGACCGAAACCAGCAGCGGCAACATCAACCTGCTGGCACTGCAGAAGGCCCTGGGCCCGTCGTTCATCAACAGCGCAGGTGTGGCGCAGTGCGGTTCGCTGGCCAATCCGATTGCATTGGGCACCAATGCAGCACTGGGCCAGTGCACCCCGTTTGACGTCCTGGGTGGCGCTACCGCTGCTACCCCGGAAGCGCTGAAGTACATCAACACCCTGCTCAACGCGACCTCGCAGAGCAAGAGCAAGCAGTACTTCGCCAACATCACCGGTGGTCTGTTCGACATGCCGGGCGACGCTGGTGAGCTGGCCTTCGCTGCGGGTTACGAGCATCGCGAAGTCAGCGGCTACGACCACCCGGATGCACTGTCCTCGGCCGGTTACACCACCGACCTGGCTGCCGGCGCTGCCTCGGGCAAGTACAAGGCCAATGAGTTCTACCTGGAATTCATGGTTCCGCTGCTGCGTGACCTGCCGGGTGCCAAGGAGCTGTCGCTGGATATCGCCAGCCGCTACTCCGACTTCGACAAGTTCGGCGACACCATCAACAGCAAGTTCAGCCTGACCTGGCGTCCGATTGAAGACCTGCTGGTGCGTGGTACCTACGGCGAGGGCTTCCGTGCCCCGACCATGGACGACACCTTCGGTGGCGGTTCGCAGACCTTCGATCGCTTCACCGATCCGTGCGATGCACAGTTCGGCATGCTGAGCGATGCGCGCGTTGCCGCTCGTTGCCAGGCCGAAGGCCTGAGCTCGACCTACCGTCAGACCGATGCTGCTGGCAAGCCGATCACCGCGCGTGACACGCAGGCCAATGCTGCGTTCCAGTCGGGCGTGGGCAACGACCAGCTGCAGCCGGAAACCAGCAAGACCCGCACCGTGGGTCTGGTGTACAGCCCGAGCTATGTCCCGGGTCTGGACGTCTCGCTGGATTGGTACAAGATCACCGTCGACAACGTGATCACCGCCGTGTCCGCCAACTACGTGCTGGGCCAGTGCTACCAGAACGGTGTTGCGCAGTTCTGCGACCAGTACGGTCGTGATGCCACCACCGGTCAGGTCACCAGCCTGAGCCGCGGCAATGCCAACCTGGGCTCGCTGGAAACCGAAGGCTACAACTTCGGCGTCCGTTACCGCCTGCCGGAAACCGAGATTGGTACCTTCGGCGTCAACCTCGATGCCAACTACCTGAGCGCCTACCGTCAGCAGTCGACCAAGGGTGCCGAGTGGGACAACTACGCCGGTTACTGGAACTACCCGCGCGTGCGTGCAACCCTGGGCCTGAACTGGGCCAAGGACACGCTGTCGGCCAACTGGGGCATGCGTTACTACGGCGGCTTCCGCGACTACTGCTACGACGACGGCGTTGAGTGCAACGAGCCGAACTACCAGACGCCGAACGGTGGCTGGTCGGGCGGCACCGGCGCCAACAAGAAGGGTGCGATCGTGTACCACGACGTGTCTGTCACCTGGCAGGCTCCGTGGGATGGCAGCGTGACCGTCGGCGCCCGCAACGTGTTCGACAAGCAGCCGCCGATCACCTATTCGGTGAGCAACAGCAGCGCCTCGCAGATCGATCCGATGCTCGACTACGACCGCTTCCTGTTCATCCAGTACAACCAGCGCTTCTGATCCATCGAAGCTCTGTGATGCATGACGAAGGGTGGGCCGCAAGGCCCACCCTTTTTCTTTGTGCGTTGCGCCGCCCGGGTAAGCGAAGCGCACCCGGGATGTGTGTCGCAACGCGGACCAACGCATTGGTCGCACGCCAGCCGCTTCCAGCACGCAGAAACAACAACGGCCGCTAGGCGGCCGTTGTCATTCAATCCATATCTTGCGTTGTGATGCAGGGCTGGCTCAGGCGTCGACGCTCAAGCCCATCATCTCATCGGCAATGGCACGCCATTGCTCAAGCTTGGGCAGCACGCCGACATTGGCCAGATACTGCTCATCAACGGCGGTGCCGGCGGCCAGTGCGGTTGCGACATGGACGGCGCCGGCCACCCAGAAGCTGCGCACATTCGAGCGCCCCGGCTGCAGCTGGAAGGCGACGGCTTCGATGATCGGCATCGGCAGGCCCCACAGGCCCATCAGATAGGCACCAGCCTCGGCGTGGCCGGGACGCGGGTCATCGGCCTCGGCGGCCTGGCGTTCATCGCGTACGCCGGGCAACAGCAGGCCGATGTCGGCCAGCAATGCGGCGGTGGAACCGAGCTCGGCGCTGGACGCCGGCAGCATCTTGGCGGCCAGGCGTGAGGCCATCAATGCGCGTGATTGCATTGCGTTGCGGTCGGGCCCGGACATGCCGGGCAGGGCGAATACTTCACTGGCCAGGACCAGGTCGCGCAGGGTGGCCATGCCCAATCGGGTCACTGCGCCACGCAGGTCGGAAATGGCACGGCCGCTGTTGAAGAAGGCCGAGTTGGACAGCTGCAATACCTTGGCGGCGATGGCCGGATCGGCTGCGATCAGCTTGGCGATCTCCGCAGAGTCACTCTCCTCGTCCTCTTCCAGCGCGTGGGTCAGGCTGATGTACAGGTGCGGCGGTGAGGGCAGCTTTTCGATGCGGCCGATGGTCTGGCGCAGGTGTGGGCTGTCCAGCAGTTCGCGCAGTTCCTCCAGGCTGGTCAATGCTTCAAGCAGCACTTCCGGGGCCAGTGGCAGTGGCAGGAAACGATGGGCCACGCCAATGATGCGGGCCGATGGCACGCGCTGGTTGTTGTCGCCGTCGATCAGGGCTATGCGGATGGTTTCCGGGCGTAGCGTGCGGATCTGCCCGAGCAGGGTGGCCGGGGCCAGGTCCGGCAATACCGGCGCAACGATGATCGCGTCGATGGTGGCCGAGGACACCGCAACGATGGCAGCACTGCCATCCGGGACCGATTGTACTTCCCACTCATCGCCCAGATCGGCGACGTACTCAAGCAGCTCGGCCGACAGGTTGGCTTCGCCGCCGACTAACAGGATTCGCAAGACACTTCCCCTTGGACAAAACGCAAAAGCCGAACAAAAAACAGGCCGGGAACCGGCCTGTCAATGTAGCTGCTCGCTGGCAAAGGGTCATGCCCTCTGCAAGGAAAACGTGATGGTTGTCGCTACGCAGGGCCCGTGTTACGACCCTGCGCCGGCACAATCAGACGTCCTGTTCCTGGGTGGCGAGGTAGGTCTTGTGCGCCTCGCTGAGGATGCGCTTGGCTTCGGCGGCGTCGCCCCAGCCTTCGATCTTGACCCACTTGCCCTTTTCCAGGTCCTTGTAGTGCTCGAAGAAGTGGCCAATGCGTTCCAGCCAGTGGCTGGACACCTGGGCGATGTCTTCGACGTGGGCGTAGCCGCTGAAGATCTTGGCGACCGGAACGGCCAGGATCTTCTCGTCGCTACCGGCTTCGTCGCTCATCTTCAGCACGCCGACCGGACGGCAGCGCACGACCGAGCCCGGGACCAGCGGCAGCGGCAGCACCACCAGCACGTCGGCCGGGTCGCCGTCGCCGCACAGGGTCTGCGGCACGAAGCCGTAGTTGCAGGGGTAGCGCATCGGCGTGGACAGGATGCGATCGACGAACATCGCGCCGCTTTCCTTGTCCATTTCGTACTTCACCGGCTCCGAATCCTTCGGGATCTCGACGATGACGTTGATTTCTTCCGGCGGGTTCTTGCCCGGCGAGACCAATTTCAGGCTCATTGCGCTGACTCCGAATCGTTGTTGGTTGAAAAAGAGCCCCATTCTACGCGCACCACTATTGCGGCGCACCAAACCCGACTGGCTGGCCGGTCCGGGCTTGGGGAACACACTGTCGCGCAATACATATGAGAACCATTATCATTATGCGGATATCCTTGTCCGCCCAAGGCTGCCTGACGCAGGCGGCCTGTCTTGCCTTAACAGCCCCCATGTCCAGCAACGCCACCACCTTGACCGAACTGCTGATCCGCGAACGCCCGGCCTTGCTGCGCCTGGTGCGCCAGATCCTCGGCAGTGATGGCGGCGCGGACGACGTCATCCAGGGGGTGTGGTTCAAGGTCCGCGGGGTCGGCAATGAGCCGGTGATCGGCAATCCGCGCGCCTACCTGTACCGGCTGGCCAGCAACCTGGCCACCGATCACGGCCGTGAACGTACGCGTCGGCTGCGCCTGCAGGCCGAGAATTACCTGTGGGGAGCGGACGAGGTGCTGTCCACCGAAGAGCAGGTGATGGCGCAGGATGAGCTGGCGCGGGTACTGGAAGCGGCCGACCACCTGCCCGAGCCCACCCGCAGCATGTTCCGCCTGAACCGCCTGCAGGGGCTGACCCAGCCGGAAGTGGCGCGGCGCATGGGGGTCTCGGTGACCACCGTCGAAAACCACCTGCGCCTGGCCCTGCAACGCCTGGCCTGGGCGCGCAGCGGCGACTAGCCTCGCAGCTACCCTTGGGGATGCGGCGCCGCCAATCGTCTTGTATTCCGTCCGTACCCACCAACAGCATCACCACCTGAGCCAGCCCATGCGCCCGCCGTCCTCTTCCGTTCCGCCCGAGAATCCCGTTGCGCAGCAGGCGCGCGACTGGGTGCTGCGGCTGGCATCGGGAACCATGGGTGAGCCTGACATGCAGGCGTTCGAGCAATGGCTGCTGCAGCCCGGGCACCGCCACGCGTTTGAACATGAACGCGTGCTCTGGCGCAGTCTCGCTGCCCGCCCGCAGACCACGGTGCTGGTGCAGCGCCCGCAGCGGCATGCGCAACGGCGCTGGTTGGCGGCGGTGGCGGTGCTGGCGCTGTTCTGCGGGGTGATGTCGGCGCCGGAGCTGGCGCTGCGCATGCGCGCGGACCACCGCGCGGATGTGGCCATCCAGCATGTCCACCTGCCCGACGGTTCAACCGCGGTGCTGGATGCTGGCGCCGCTATTGCCGTGCATTACGGCGAGGCCACCCGGCGTATCGAGCTGCTGCGTGGGCGCGCCTGGTTCGAGGTTGTGCCGCAAGCCGGCGCACCCTTCCGCATTACCGTCGGTGATGGCGTGGTGGAGGATATCTCCACCGCATTCGTGGTCAGCCGGGAAGCTGATCGCGTCGATACCGCGGTCGAACAGGGGCGTGTGCGGGTAGCAGCGCGCCCTGACCAGGGCTGGATGTACCTGCAGGCAGGGCAGGCCGCGGGCTGGAGCAATGGCGGCGTTGCCGAGCGCGGTACGGAGTTGGCACCTGATCATGTCGCTGCATGGCGGCGCGGCGAGTTGTTGCTGGAGAACGTGCCGGTGACGCAGGTGCTGGCCGAGTTGGGGCGTTATCGGCTCGGCCATGTATTCGTGCGTGGCGATCTGTCGGCGTTGCCGCCGATCAATGCCGCGTTGCGTCTGGATCAACCCGAGCAGGCGCTGGACGCGCTGGCTGCGGGCAGTGGCTTGCGGGTGACGCGGTTGCCGTTCGGCATCGCCATCGTGCAGGCACAGGAAAACGAGCTGCCAGCGCGTCGCTAGCTGAGCTGGGCGATTGATCTTGGGGGTTTGCCCGGTTCATTCGTCTTAACCCCGACCGTACCTCAGCCGCCGCCACGTACGTCGAACCTCCGCCGCCTCATTGCGGCTTCGACAACAGGATTTCCAATGCTCAGTTCTTTCCGCGCCGGCCCACGCCTGCGCTTGTCTCGTCTGCACGTCGCGATGCTGGCCGCCGGCCTGGCAGTGATGACGCCAGCCGTTCCCGCAATGGCGCAGGCCACCGTGGCCAGTGCCTCCGCGCAGTTCGACATCCCCGCACAGCCGCTTGCCGCAGCCCTGGGTCAGTACATGCGTCAGTCTGGTGTACAGGTGGCCTATACCGCAGCCCTGGCTGACGGTGCGACCTCGGCACCGGTTTCCGGCCAGCTGGCACCGGCAGCGGCGCTGCAGCAGCTGCTGCGCGGCACCGGCCTCGCAGCCCGCCGCAGCGGCAATGGTGCGGTGACGCTCGAAAAGCTGCCGGCAGGTGCCAATAATGCCGATGACCTGGTCGTGACCGGCACGCTGAGCGTGGCCGGCGATCAGCGTGGTGGCGAAGGCAGCGGCAGCGATGCCGCGCGCCTGCTGGATACCTACCGCACCACCGGTTCGACCGCCTACATCCCGCAGCAGACCATCGAACGCTTCCGTGGCACCTCCACCGCCGACATCATCAAGGGCGTGGCTGGCGTCACCGCCGGTGACCCGCGCGTGGGCAACGCCCTGGACGTGAACATCCGTGGTATCCAGGGGCAAAGCCGCATCCCGGTGATCATCGATGGTGGCCAGTCCACCATGGATACCTACCGTGGTTACGCTGGCCAGTCGCAGCGTACCTACCTCGATCCGGACCTGATCTCCAACATCACCATCACCAAGGGGCCGAGCCTGCAGGCAAATGCCTCCGGCGGCATCGGTGGCGTGGTCGAGATGGAGACCTTGAAAGTGGATGACGTGCTGCGCGAAGGCCGTGACAGCGGCATCCGCGTGCGTACCGGCCTGGCCAACAACAGCGCCAACAACGTGCCCGACTACAGCGCTGCACCGCGCACCGACCGCAATGCTACTGGCAACCAGTTCGCCAACGTGGCCGTGGCCCAGCGCTGGGACCGTTTCGATCTGGTGGCGGCGTATGCCTGGCGCGATACCGGCAACTACTTCGGCGGCAAGCACGGCTATGACGACTTCCCGCAGACCCGGCGCACGCTGGCACCGCTGAACCCACCGCGCACCGAAGTATTCAATACCTCATCGCGTTCGGAGTCGGCGCTGCTCAAGGGCACCTGGCGCATCGATGATGCGCAGACGCTGGAACTGGGCTACCGCCGCTATGAAGGCACTGCCGGCGAGATCATGGCCTCGCAGATCATCCGCGTGGACCGCGATCGCGTGCCGCAGTGGGATCCGGGCCATGTCGACATGGACAGCTACAGCCTGCGCTACCGCTTCAATCCGGACAGCGCCTTGGTCGACTTGCGTGCAAACGCCTGGTACACCGATGCAGAAAGCCTGATGTACAACAGCCTGACTGGCATCACCCCGTGGTACTTCGATCGTCGCACCGAGTGGTATGACGCGCCGAGCTTCAGCGGCAACCCCGGCTACAAAGATGCCTATGCCAACCCGCTGAAGCAGCAACGCTTCGGCATGGACGTGAGCAATACCTCGCTGCTGGAAACCAGCGTAGGTCTGTTCACCTTCGACTACGGCCTGTCGCTCAGCGACGAGGACATCCGCCCGAACTCGCCGATCATGCATGACGATCTGGTCAACAACCGCTTCCTGCGCAATGCCGAGCGCAAGGAATACAGCGCGGTCGCATCGATCAAGTGGGAGCCCAATGAACACTGGGAGTTCATGGCCGGTGGCCGCTGGAACCGGGTCAATGTGCACGACCGCAATCGCCTGGCGACCGAGGACAAGTTCGAGGCCCAGGGTCAGTACCGCTACACCCAGCTGCTTGACGGTGACCCGAGCCTGCCCTCATGGCGTGCCAAGCGCATCGCGATGCTGAACTGGTACCCGGATGCCAATGGCAATTTCACCGAAGCGTCGCTGCTGGCCTCGCCGTACAAGAAGGGCACGGTGGCCGATATCGGTGGCTGGAACTTCTACGACGCCGATGCCGCGGAGGATCTGATGGTGCCGGTGAGCTGGACCTGGTCCAAGCCGATCAAGCGCCGCGACAGTGCGTTCTCGCCGACTGCAAGCGTCACCTACCACTTCGACGACGACAGCATGGTTTACCTCAAGTACGCCGAGGGCACCAAGCTGCCGAGTCTGTTCGAGACCACGCTGGGCCTGTTCACCGCCGCCAAGCCGGTGGGCGAACTGAAGCCCGAGCGCTCCGGCAGCTGGGAAATCGGCGCCAGCACCATCAAGCGCGACCTGTTCGCCAATGGCGACCAGCTGGCACTGAAGCTGGCCTACTTCGATACCCGCGTGGATGACCTGATCACCCGCGATTACCGCACGCTGTCGGCCGGCTTGATCCGCAATGTGGATCGCTTCAAGGTGTCGGGCATGGAGTTCCAGTCGAACTACGATGCCGGCAAGGTGTTCGCCGACCTGTCCGCGCACTACTACTTCAAGGCCAAGACCTGCGCGCCGGATATTGCTGCAGAGCGCCGTGAATACGGCATCAAGCGCAACATCGAGGAGCTGAAGAACACCCCGAACTGCGTGGACGGTGGCTTCGAGGGTTCGTACAGCAATACCCAGAACCCGCCGCGTTACACGGTCAACATGACCCTGGGTTCGCGCCTGTTCGACGAACGGCTGACCTTCGGTACCCGCGTGGTGCACAACGCCGGCCCGATCAGCAAGCTGGACAAGGAATGGAATGTCGGCCTGTCGGCGATCCAGCAACTGTACCGTCCGGCGACCATCGTCGACCTGTTCGCCAGCTGGTCGTTCAACGACCAGTGGAACCTGGACGTCAACCTGGACAACGCCACCGACCGTTACTACCTGGACCCGCTGGCGTTGGGCATCCTGCCGGCGCCGGGCCGTACCGCGCGGATGGCACTGACCTTCCGCTATTGATGGATAGGGTGTGATCGATGCAGCAGGTGGTCCCGGCGCGGCAGCGCCGGGATCGCCGGTTGCAGCACACCATGCAGGCCACTTGGGGGAAGGCCCCCGGCAGACGTCTCAATCAGGACGACCGGCCAGTCCATCAGAGGATGGATCCGGTTTCCCCCTCCGCTTCGTTGTTGCAGACCATGACCACGACCGAAACCATTGCAGCTCCCACCCGTAGCCAGCGCTTGAAGGCGGCTACCAGCACCACCCACGATTCGCTGGACAAGCGGATCATGTCCGAGGACATCTTTGCCAGCCGCGAGCGCTTCGCCAAGTTCGTGCGCGTGCAATACCGTTTCCACCGCGACATCCAGGCGCTGTATGCAACGCCGTTGCTGCGCGCGCTGTTGCCGGATCTGGAACAGCGTCAGCGCCTGCAGCAGATCGTTGCTGATCTGGGTGACCTGCAACAGGACGTTCCCGCCGACAGCGCCGCCGTCATCCCCGACGACATCGAGCTGCCGCAGGCGCTGGGTTGGCTGTATGTGGCTGAAGGCTCCAACCTCGGTGGCACCATCCTGTTCAAGCTGGCTGGCAAGCTGGGCTTGGGCGCGGCGTTTGGTGCCAGCCACCTGGCCGCACATCCGGATGGCGCCGCCCGCCACTGGCGTGAGTTCACTGCGTCGCTGGATGGCATCAGCATGACCGAAGCGCAGGAAGCGGCGGCCATCGAAGGCGCCAATGCTGCGTTCCGCACGGTGCGTGGCTACGTCGAGCAGGAATTCGCCTGATGCAGGGGGACGCACCAGCAGCCACCATGAAGGCAGCGACGTGATCCGCTGGCTCTGGTTCTGCATGGGCTGGTTGATGGTGGCGCTGGGCGTGATCGGTGCCTTGCTACCGGTGATGCCGACCACCATCTTCCTGATCCTGGCGGTGTGGTGCTTTTCCAAATCCTCGCCACGCTTTGAAGCGTGGCTGTTGCAGCATCCGCGCTACGGTCGGCCGTTGCGGCTGTGGCGCGAGCAGGGCGCGGTGAGCCGCAAGGGCAAGTGCTTTGCCGCTGGCGGCATGGCGCTGGGCTACGTGTTGTTCTTCATCGGCGCGCATCCGAGCTGGAAGCTGGCTGTGCCTGTGGCGATATTTTTCCTGGCCAGCGCCGCTTATGTGCTGTCGCGGCCCAGCCCGCGTGAGCCGGCCGATGGTGGCGAGCAGCCATGATGCAGTCCGTCGCCTTCGCCGCGCGTCCACCTGCATCAGCCCGATGCAACATCTGTTCGTACCACGTTCAACGCACCAGCCAGATCGCCAGTGCGACTTTCTTCCACGACGATCCGGAATCTTTCCATGCACGCTGACATTTCCTCGACCGCTACCACACAGGCACTCACGCCCTGGGCCATGTACCAGTCCGCCGACTGGGTGGTGCAGGCGGTGATGATCTGCCTGGCATTGGCATCGCTGGCAACCTGGACGGTCCTGATCGCCAAGACATTGGAGCTTGGTCGTATCGGCCGTGAGCTGCAGGCTGCGCGCGAGGTGCTGGAGGTCAGTGGCAGCCTCGATAGTGCGGAGGCGCAGCCGTTGCTGCAGCAATCGGACCTTGCACGCAGCATGCTGGGTGCGGCGCGTACCGAGCTGGCCTTGTCCGCCGATGCGCAGGGCCATGATGGCGTCAAGGAACGTCTCGGTTCGCGGCTTGAGCGCATCGAGCTGGGTAACAGCCGGCGCCTGCGCAGCGGTGTCGGTCTGCTGGCCAGCATCGGTGCGGTGGCACCGTTCGTCGGTCTGTTCGGCACCGTGTGGGGCATCATGAACAGCTTCGTCGGCATCGCCGCGTCCAACACCACCAATCTTGCCGTGGTTGCACCGGGCATTGCCGAAGCCTTGCTGGCCACCGCGATGGGCCTGGTCGCGGCAATTCCCGCGGTTGTGATCTACAACCACTTCAGTCGCCGCCTGCTGAGCCTGCGGGCACTGGGCGGTGACATCTCCGCCAGCGTGCAGCAGATCGTCTCGCGCGATCTGGATTGCGGCCGCGCGCTGCCGCGCGACGCGCGCTGAGGCCTGGCAATGGCAATCCGTACTTCCCGCGAGTCCGACGACGAAGCGCTGGACGAAGCACACGAGATCAATGTCACCCCGTTCATCGACGTGATGCTGGTGCTGCTGATCATCTTCATGGTGGCCGCGCCGCTGGCCACCGTCGATGTGCCGGTGGAACTGCCGGCCAGCAGCGCCAAACCACAGCCACGCGATGCCGAGCCGCTGTTCCTCACCGTGCAGGCCGATCTGTCGCTGTGCGTTGGTGAGACTGCGGTGTCGGCTGACGCGCTGGCGGCGGAACTGGAGAAACGCACCCAAGGTGATCATTCGCAGCGCATTTTCCTGCGTGCCGACCGTTCGGTCAGCTATGGCGACCTGATGGAAGCCATGAACCTGCTGCGTCGTGCCGGCTACCTGAAAGTGGCGCTGGTCGGGGTAGAGCAGTCGCCGTGACCGCTGCTACTGCATCCTCCCGCCTGCGTTGGGGCGGCAGTTTCGCGCTGGCGCTGCTGCTGCACGTCGTGGTCATCGGCGCGGCACTGTGGTGGAGTCTGCGCACGCCGCCCGTGCTGGCCGACCAGCAACCGCTGGAAGCGGTAATGGTCGATCTGGCCGAGACGCCCGAGGCTCCACCCGCCGCGCCAACCGAGATCCCGCAGGGTCCGCCGCAGCAGGAGCAGCAACGCAGCGAGCCGACCCCGGCGCCGCGCGTGGAACGCGAGCCACCGCCGCAGGAGCCGGAGGTGGTTGACGCCTACGTGCCGCCGCAACCGCGCGAACAGGTACCTGCCTCCGACGCCCACAGCGTCGACCAGACCCTGGCGCCGCCAGATGTCAGCGCCAAGCCCAGTGAGCGCTACGCCGCCCGCCAGACCACGGCCGGGCAACAGGCGCAGGCCTCGGTTACCTGGCAAGGGCAGCTGCTGGGGCACCTGGAAAAATACCGCCGCTATCCACGCCTGGCCGAGCGTCTGCGCCAGCAAGGCGTGGCCTATGTGCGCTTCAGCGTGGACAGGCAGGGCAGGGTCAGCAATGCCCGGATCGGCCGCAGCAGCGGTCACGACAGCCTGGACGAGGCCACGCTGGAGACAGTGGCACGCGCAACACCGGTGCCGGCACCGCCAGCGGACGTCGCTGGCGACCCGGTGGAGGTGATGGTGCCGGTGGAGTTCTTCATCAATCGCAGGTAAGCGGCAGCCCCTGATTCCCCGCAGGCGTGGGCTGTCCCTTCGTCCCGCAGGAAAGTGGGCTGTCCCCTCTCCCGCGTTGCGGGGGGAGAGGGGTAGCTTGCGAACCACTGGTTCGCTGCCCATCGACCGACCTTGCGCCAGCGCAAGGGCCGGGGCGCGGAGCGGGGGTAGGGGGAGGGCGCTTTTAGCGGTTGTCCTGCAGCGCGCAGGCATTCCCCTCGGGATGATTCAATTGGCTGTGCAGGCGCGTCATCGTGGAAAAGTGCATCCACGCCCGCCCGCAGTTAGCCTGCGCCCATGGATTCCCTGATCGCAGCTTCCGCACGCGCCCTGGCTAGCGGTGACGTACTCACCGCGCTAAAGCACGTCGCATTGCGTGACGATCCTCCTGCGTTGGCGCTACGCGGAATCGCGATGGCCCAGCTGGGCGACCTGACCCGTGCACGCGAGCTGCTGCGACGTGCGCAACGTGGCTTCGGCGCACATGAAGTCCTCGCACGCGCACGCTGCGGTCTGGCCGAAGCCGAAGTGGCGCTGGCGCTGCGGGAACTTGGCGGCAACTCCGAACCGCTGTCATCCATCGCGACCGTGCTTGATGCGCAGGGTGATGCGGCCAATGCACTGCAGGCCTGGTTGATACTGGCGCGACGAGAGCTACTGCTGGGCAAGCTGGATCAAGCAGCGCATGCGCTGGCCAGGTTGGAGGGAAGGAAGCTGCAGCCCGCGCTGCGCGCCATGGCTGATCTGACTGCTGCGACCTTGGCACTGCGCAGGATGCGGATTGCGCAGGCACGCGTCCTGCTGGAACGTGCACGGATGGCTGCGGCGCAAGCAGGTGTAGCGGCGCTGCAGGCGGAAGTGGACGCAGCCCGCATCAAGTTGGACCAGCCGGCTGCGCGTTGCCTCGGCGCAGGTGCGGATGAGTTGCTGCGTATCGACCAGGTGCAGCAGCTGTTGGATTCCGGTGCACTGATCGTTGACGGGTGCCAGCGTGGCGTCAGGTCTGGTGCAGGCTGGCAATCGCTGGCAAGGCGTCCGGTGCTGTTCGCGCTTGCCCGTGCGCTGGCCGAGGCCTGGCCGGGCGAGGTTGACCGCGATGTGCTGATAAGCCGCGCATTTTCCATGCATCACTACGACGAGACGCTGCGCGCCCGGCTGCGTGTGGAAATAGGTCGCCTGCGCGGGCTCATCGCGGTGCAGGCGAAGATTGAAGCGACTGCTGCTGGCTTCCGCCTGTCGCCTTGTTCGGCGACCGCGGTGAAGGTCTTGCTCCCGCCCATCGATGGCGAACAAGGCGCACTGCTCGCGTTGCTTGCCGACGGCGCGGCCTGGTCGACCTCGGCACTGGGTTTGGCTTTGGGCCAGAGCCAGCGCAACGCGCAGCGGGCGCTGCTGGAGTTGCAGGCAGCAGGGCGTGTGTACGCGATTGGACGCGGACGAGCGCAGCGTTGGCGCGCGGTGCCGCTGAGTGGATTCACGACGATCTTGTTACTCCCTGCTGCGCTGCCGATTGACTAGTGTCGCTGGCAGGCAGCCAATCGCGGACATGCCAGGAGATCGCAGCGATGAATACCCAAACCCTGAATCCCAAGGTTGCGGCGGCCAAGGTCCGCCCTGCCGAGGTGCTACGCAAGTACGGCCCGTTCGCCGGCTCGGACACCGTCAATGGCGTCAGCTTCGATGGAACAAACGTCTGGGCCGCCACGGGTGCGGCGCTGGTGGCCTTCGACCCGCGCGATGGCGGGACGGTGCGCAGCTTGGCCGTGCCTTGTGATGCCGGTACTGCGTTCGATGGAACCTATCTCTGGCAGATCGCCGAAGCGCGTATCGACAAGATCGATCCGCAAAGTGGCGAGGT
Source organism: Stenotrophomonas sp. STEN063 (assembly GCF_056854515.1). Taxonomy (NCBI): domain Bacteria; kingdom Pseudomonadati; phylum Pseudomonadota; class Gammaproteobacteria; order Lysobacterales; family Lysobacteraceae; genus Stenotrophomonas; species Stenotrophomonas sp. STEN063. The sequence goes on along the minus strand of NZ_JBXFWF010000009.1, from coordinate 17,521 downwards.
GCTGGCATCGATCCCGGCACCGGGCAATGGAATGGATTCGGGCATGGCGTGGGCGGAAGGCAGCCTGTGGGTGGGGCAGTACCGGCAGCGGAAGATTCACCAGATCGATCCGGCCGACGGCAAGATCCTGCGCACGATTGAATCCGACCGTTTCGTCACCGGCGTGACTTGGGTGGATGGGGAACTCTGGCACGCGACAGGCGAGGCAGGGCAGAGTGACATCCGTCGCCTGCAAGCCGATACCGGCGCGGTGCTTGAGCGCCTGCAGATGCCGGAAGGCATCAGTGTCAGTGGGCTGGAAGCGGATGGCGGAGAGTTGTTCTATTGCGGTGGGGGCAATGATGGTCGGGTGTATGCGGTGAAGCGTTCGGGCTGAATGGTGTTGTCGTGTTTTTCGGCTCGCTGATGCGATGTCAGCTTCGCGGCTCACGCCGCTCCCACAAGTGCTGCTCTCTGTTGGAAGGCTCCGTGCACCTTCCGATCATCCCGCTGCCGGATACAAGAGCCCCTCTCCCGCGCGCGGGAGAGGGGTTGGGGTGAGGGCAGCTTTTCGCTGTCAGGCAGAATTAAAGCAGCGGCACCAGCAACAGAGCCACGATGTTGATGATTTTTATGAGGGGATTGATCGCAGGCCCTGCCGTGTCCTTGTACGGATCACCCACCGTATCGCCAGTTACCGCAGCCTTGTGCGCTTCACTGCCCTTGCCGCCGAAGTGACCGTCTTCGATGTACTTCTTGGCGTTGTCCCAGGCACCGCCGCCGGTAGTCATCGAGATCGCCACGAACAGGCCGGTCACGATGGTGCCGATCAACAAGCCACCCAATGCCTTCGGCCCAAGCAGCAGGCCGACCACCACCGGCACGGCAACCGGCAATAGCGAAGGCACGATCATTTCCTTGATCGCCGAGCGCGTGAGCATGTCCACTGCCTTGTGGTATTGCGGCTTGGCCGTGCCCTGCATGATGCCGGGGATCTCGCGGAACTGTCGGCGTACTTCTTCCACGACTGCACCGGCCGCGCGGCCCACCGCTTCCATCGCCATCGCGCCGAACAGATAGGGAATCAAACCGCCGATCAGCAGGCCGATGATCACCGTGTGGTCGGACAGATCGAAAGCAAAGGCCTCGCCCGGATGCGCCACCTGCAGGTTGTGGGTGTAGTCGGCGAACAGCACCAGCGCCGCCAATGCCGCCGAACCAATCGCATAACCCTTGGTTACCGCCTTGGTGGTATTGCCCACTGCGTCGAGCGGATCGGTGATGTCGCGGATGTCCGATGGCAGCTCGGCCATCTCGGCAATGCCGCCGGCGTTGTCGGTGATCGGGCCGTAAGCATCCAGCGCGACGATCATGCCGGCCATCGACAGCATCGCCGTCGCGGCGATGGCAATGCCGTACAGGCCGCCGAAGTGGAAGGCCGACCAGATCGCCACACACACTGCGATAACCGGCAGGGCGGTGGATTTCATCGATACACCGAGGCCGGCGATGATGTTGGTGCCGTGGCCGGTGGTCGATGCCTGCGCCACGTGCTGCACCGGCTTGTACTGGGTGCCGGTGTAGTACTCGGTGATCCAGACGATCAGGCCGGTCAACACCAGCCCGATCAAGGCGCAGATATACAGGTTGGTGGCACCGTGGCTGGAGTCGGCCATCAGCTGCGTGGTCACTGGCCAGAAGGCGATGGCAGCCAGCACGCCGGAGACGATCACGCCCTTGTACAGCGCGCCCATGATCGAGCCGCCTGCTTTCACCTTGACGAAGAACGCGCCGATGATCGAAGCGATGATAGACACGCCGCCCAGCACCAGCGGGTACAGCACCGCGTTGCGGCCGACTTCGGCCATCATCATGCCGCCGAGCAGCATGGTGGCGATCACCGTCACCGCATAGGTCTCGAACAGGTCAGCGGCCATGCCGGCACAGTCGCCAACATTGTCACCAACGTTGTCGGCGATCACCGCCGGATTGCGCGGATCGTCCTCGGGAATGCCGGCTTCGACCTTGCCGACCAGGTCTGCGCCGACGTCCGCACCCTTGGTGAAGATACCGCCGCCCAAGCGCGCGAAGATCGAGATCAAGGAACTGCCGAATGCCAATCCGACCAAGGCATGCAGGTTGTCGGCCTGGCTCAGGCCCATGCGCTGCAGAATCAGGTAGTAGCCGGCCACGCCAAGCAGGCCCAGCCCGACCACCAGCATGCCGGTGATCGCACCGCCGCGGAACGCCACATCCATGGCCGCGCTCATGCCGTTGCGGGCCGCCTCGGCGGTGCGCACGTTGGCACGTACCGACACGTTCATGCCGATATAGCCGGCAGCACCGGACAACACCGCGCCGACTGCAAAACCGATCGCCGTGTACCAGCTGAGGAAGACGCCGACCAGCACGAACAACACCACGCCGACGATGGCGATGGTCAGGTACTGGCGGTTGAGGTAGGCCCGCGCGCCTTCCTGGATGGCGGCGGCGATTTCCTGCATGCGGGCATTGCCGGCAGGTTGTCGTAGGACCCATTGGGCCGAGATGATGCCGTAGACGATGGCGACAGCGGCGCAGACAAGCGAAAGCACAAGACCGTACTGTTCGAGCATGACCCCTCCAGCGTTGGTGGATGCCATCCAGCTGTGGATGAAGCGGGGACACGCCGGGTAGATCGAAGCACTGGAACAGACCCGGGCCGCGTGCGGCTGTGGTACGTGTCGCTGTGTTCAAACACTCTGAGGCGGCCTGAGTATGACTGCCAGCTGTCTCGACCGCCAGCCACCGCTGCTTGCTGTTGGGTTCAGTCGGATGCTGGCAACGTCGCGTATCTGTCCATGTGGAATCGCTGCCGATGAAAGCCCTGCTAGTCCTTGCCGTGACGGTCTTGTCGCCGCTGCCGTTGTTGGCGGCCAACGCCAAGCCCGAGATCGAACGCCCGGCGGCCAGCGCGCAGGCCACTGGCGCGGTGCATACCGTGCGGCAGATTCCAGAAGCCTGTACCCGCATCGAAGGCCGCTTCACCGGCACGGCGGCGCAGCCGTATGACATGCAGTTGGTGCGCACCAGCCCGCAGTGCCAGCCGCGCGCGGTGTTCCTGGATGCCAGCAAGGTCAATCCCAGCGAAGCGGCTGGCTGGAAGCTCAATGAAGTAGCGCGTATTCCTTCGGCATCCTGCAGCACGCAACAGGCGGTGATCGAAGTGTGGCGCAAGCCGGCCGGGCAGCAGGTGGCCCTGGACGGGCAGGGCCAGAACCGGGTCTATCTGGGTGACGCCAAGGCGCAGGCGGCGGCCGGGCGGTTGGCGGCGCTGCCGGCGTATTCGGCCAGGCTGGCGATGCAGGGTCCGGCCTGCCGATGACGGCGGTGTTGCCGCGAACTCAGTGCTGTTGCGCCGATTGGGCGACGCGGTCGTGCTGCGCGAGTTGCTGGCCAACCCGGTAGCCTGCCGCGGCCAATCCGCAGACGATGAGAACGCCAAACATCCCGATCAATATCTTGCGGAACATGCTGCACCGCCGCTGAGGAGACCTTGGGCGAAGAATGCGCCCCCCCACCGGGGCGGCACACCTGTCTGAAGTAATACGTGATCAGGCTGCACCGGTAGAGCCGAGCCGTGCTCGGCTTGGGCGTTATCGGGAAAGCACAACCGGTAGAGCCGGGCCATGCTCGGCTGGAGCGTTGCCGGGAAAGCCTATGCCCAGCATGGCTCGGCACTACGCCGTGCTTCCGTCAGCGCTGGTCAACCGTCACCAGCAAGGGTGAGGCGAAGATGGCCGCTGGCGAAATCACCGGCTCGGCCAACGGGACATGGTTGCCGTAACGTTCGCGTAGTTTGCTGCGGACCACCGGCGCCCGCAGGTTGAAGCTGTCCAGGCGCGCCAGTGGCGCCAGTTCGATGCCAGCGGCGTCGCGGTACAGCTTCCACACCAGCTCAGAACAATAAATGCGCTGGTCAGACCACTCAAAGCTCAGGTCGTAGGGGCGGCCCACATAGCGTGTGGCGGCGGTGTGCATCCGGGCCTTGTTTGCTGGTGTCAGCGGTCTCGATGGACGCTTGATCACATAGCGACGCTGCGCACCGCGATCCAACCAGGCCTGCAAGGACGTATACCGCACCGGCTGCACCGCTTCCAATACGTGGGCTTGACCGCCACGCAGCAGGACGACACCCATATGGCTGTAGCGCGAACCGGTGGCGGCCTGTACCGCTGCACTTTGGCTGGAGGTGGAGGTGTGGAAGACGATGTCGCCATCCTGCGGTGTGTAGGCGCCGGCCAGTTGCGCGGACGCCATGCACAGCAGCAGGGCGATGCACTGCATCGCCCTGGAACCAGCGGTGAAGCGACGTGGAGGCCGCAGACAGCACCGGCGACGGCGCGACATCAGCCTTCCCAGCTCGGGAGCTTCTTCGCCACGGCGACGTTCTTCAGGGTCACGTATTTCGGCAGGCCATCACGGCCATACGGCAGCGGCGCTTCGCCACGGATAAGTGGCTGCAGGTAGCGGCGCGCCTTCTCGGTGATGCCGAAGCCGTCCTTGCGGATGAAGCTGGCCGGCATCTTCTTTTCGTGGTTGGCGACCTTGGACAGCGGCGCGGCTTCGATCTTCCAGCGATACGGCACGTCCGAGCTGCGCACGATTACCGGCATCACCGAGTTCTGTCCCTTCAGTGCGAACTGCACCGCTGCCTTGCCTACCGCCTGTGCCTGTTCCCAGTCGGTCTTGGAGGCGATATGGCGGGCCGAGCGCTGCAGGTAGTCGGGCAGGGTCCAGTGCACCTTGTAGCCGAGTTCGGCCTTGACCTTGCCTGCGAGGTACGAGGCGACACCCCCGAGCTGGGTGTGGCCGAAGGAATCCTTGACCCCGCCGGCATCGGCGACGAACTGGCCGTCGGCGGTGTGGATGCCTTCGCTGGCCACGACCACGCAGAAGCCGACCTTCTCAACGACCTGCTTCACCTTGGCCAGGAACACCGGCTCGTCATAGGCACGCTCCGGCAACAGGATGATCTGCGGTGCGTCGTCGGGGTTCTCGCCAGCCAGGCCGGCAGCTGCGGCCAGCCAACCGGCATGACGTCCCATTGCCTCGTAGATGAAGACGCGGGTAGAGGTCTCGGCCATCGCTGCCACGTCCAGCGCGGCCTCGCGCACCGAGATTGCGGTGTACTTGGCCGCCGAGCCGAAGCCCGGGCAGGTGTCGGTGACCGCCAGGTCGTTGTCGATGGTCTTGGGTACGCCCACGCAGGTCAGGGGGTAGCCGTATTCCTTGGCCAGCTGTGAGACCTTCAGTGCGGTGTCGGCCGAGTCATTGCCGCCGTTGTAGAGGAACCAGCGCACGTCGTGCGCCTTGAACACCTCCAGCAGGCGCTCGTACTTGGCGCGGTCGGCCTCCAGCGACTTGAGCTTGTAGCGGCACGAGCCGAACGCGCCGCCAGGGGTGTGGGCCAGCGCGGCGATGTTGGCGGCCGACTCCTTCGAGGTGTCGATCAGCTCCTCGCGCAGTGCGCCAAGGATGCCGTTGCGTGCCGCCAACACCTTGATTTTCCTGGCCCTTGCCTCGGCAATGACGGCCGCGGCGGTGGCATTGATGACGGCGGTGACGCCGCCGGACTGGGCATACAGCAAGGTGCCTTTGGACATGGGCAATACTCTCCAGAGCGGGAGGACATTCCGGGACATTGGCCGGATGCGGTAAGCTGCACATATTGCGGTGCAGCGTGAATCGGCCCATGAGTCTAACGCCGCTGTCCGTCCCGTTTCCTCAAAACATATGGGAGTCAGGAATGCGATTGGTTCTGTTGGGACCGCCCGGTTCGGGCAAGGGCACGCAGGCGACGAGCCTGAAGGAACAACTGCAGGTTCCGCACATTTCCACCGGCGACCTGCTGCGCGCCGAAGTGGCTGCCGGCACCGAGCTGGGCAAGCAGGCCAAGGCGGTAATGGATGCCGGCAACCTGGTGTCCGACGACATCCTGCTGGGCATGCTGGAATCGCGCCTGTCGCAGGCCGATACCGCCAAGGGCTTCATCCTCGACGGCTACCCGCGCAACGTGGCCCAGGCCAACGCGCTGGGCGAACTGCTGGCCAAGCTGAACCAGCCGCTGGACGCCATCGTGCAGCTGGATGTGCCGACCGAGCTGCTGGTCGAGCGCATCGCTGGCCGCGCCCAGGAGCAGGGCCGCGCCGATGACAACCCGGAATCGGTGCGTCAGCGCCTGCAGGTCTACAACGATTCCACCGCACCGGTGATCGACTTCTACGCCGCCAAGGGCACCCTGGCCCGCGTTGATGGCGTTGGCGCGCTGGACGAAGTGCTGGCCCGCATCCTGGCGGCGATCAAGCGCTGATCAGGCAGGGCTGCAGCGCTTTCTGCTGCAGCCCGCCAGCAATGCAAAACTGAAACGCCCGGGTCCAAGTGCTGGATCCGGGCGTTTCATTTGAATAAAAGCCAGCTAAGGGCGTGCTCAAGGCCCCATCAGCATGAGCTCCCTGGGGATGGCCTCTTGGGGAGTAGGACCTGAGGGATACTGAGGCTGGCGTCACGTATTTTCATTGTGAACGTGCCGTGATGGTATCGGGGAATCCCCTACATACTTTAGGGGTACACCTACATGAACTCGGGCATACCCCTTATCCGTGTGCATCGGCGACAATCGGTTGATGAGCAAGATCCATATTCTCGGCATTGCCGGTACTTTCATGGGCGGCGTGGCCGCCCTGGCCCGCGAACTCGGTCATCAGGTCGAAGGCAGCGATCAGGCGGTCTATCCGCCGATGTCCACCCAGCTGGAAACGCTGGGGATCAGCCTGTCGCAGGGCTATCTGGCGGGCAACATCAGCGCCGACTGCGACGAGGTCGTGATCGGCAACGCGCTCTCGCGCGGCAACCCGGCGGTGGAGGCGGTGCTGGATTCGGGCCGACGCTATACATCAGGCGCGCAATGGCTGTCCGAACAGGTGCTGCCGGGCCGCGACACGCTGGCGGTGGCCGGCACGCACGGCAAGACCACCACCACCACCATCCTGTCCTTCCTGCTGCAGGCGGCCGGGCGTGAGCCGGGCTTCCTCATCGGTGGCGTGGCGGAGGATTTCGGGGTGTCGGCGCGGTTGGGTAGATCGCTGGCTGGGAGTGCGGGTAAGGCCTTACCCTCATCCGCCCCTTCGGGGCACCCCCGCCTTCGCGGGGGCAGGCCCTTTGTCCCCCCGGTGGGAGAAGGGGAAGACGTGTCGATCCTTTCGGATCGACCACTTTTTGTGGTGGAAGCTGACGAATACGACACCGCGTTCTTCGACAAGCGCAGCAAGTTCGTCCATTACCGCCCCTTGGTCGCCATCCTCAACAACCTGGAATTCGATCACGCCGACATCTTCCCGGATGTGGCCGCGATCCAGCGCCAGTTCCATCATCTGGTACGCACGGTGCCTGGTCGTGGTCGCCTGATCGTCAATGGCGAGGACAAGTACCTTGCCGAAGTGCTGGCGATGGGCTGCTGGACGCCGGTGGAGCGCTTCGGTTTTGATCCGTCGCTGGAATGGAGCGCACGCCTGATCAACCAGGATGGCAGCGCCTTTGCGGTGCTGCATCGCGGTGCCGAGTTGGCGACCGTTGAATGGTCGCTGCTGGGCCGGCACAACGTGCTCAATGGTCTGGCTGCCTTGGCAGCCGCACACGCGGTGGGTGTCAATGTCGCCGGCGTGGCGCCGGCTTTGGCAGGTTTCCACAGCGTCAAGCGACGCATGGAAGTGATCGGTCAGGCGCAGGACATCACCATCTACGATGATTTCGCCCATCACCCGACCGCCATCCACACCACGCTGCAGGGCCTGCGCGCAAAGGTTGGCGATGCACGCATCGTGGTGGCGATGGAGCCGCGCAGCAATTCGATGCGATTGGGTGCGCATTCGGAGGCATTGGCGCCGTCGCTGGATATCGCCGACGCGGTGGTGTTCCTGGCCCGGCCGGAGCTGCCGTGGGATGCGGCCAAGGTGATCGATGCGGTGCGCGGTGATGCGCAGGCAGTCAGCGATACCGACGCATTGTTGGCCAGGCTCGGTGATGTCACGCGTGCGGGCGACCACGTGGTGTTCATGTCAAACGGTGGTTTTGATGGCGCGCCGCGGCGGTTCCTGGCGCAGCTGCAGAACCTGTAGAGCGGACTGCAGCTTCACCTGTAGTGCCGAGCATTGTGGTGCGTAGCGGGACTTGGGGGCGTGGTAGCCCATCAAGGCCGAGATCTGCGCGGCGGCGCTCAACATTGCCTGCACGTGCGCCGGATCCGGGGTGCTCGGCAGGTAGTGGATGGAGCCGACGATGGCCAGGGTGCCGAACAACTCGCCGTTGCCCTGCAGTAGCGGGGCTGCCAGGGCGTTGATGCCGATGTAGAGCTCTTCCGGTGCGTCGGCCCAGCCGCGCTTGCGCACCAGCTCGATCTCCGCCGCCAGTCGATCCGGGTCGACGATGGTGCGCGGCGTGCTGTTGCTCAGTGGCTGGGTCAGGTAGGCGCGTCGCAGCTTGTCCGGGCCGTAGGCGAGGGCGATCTTGCCCTGCGCCACGCTGTTGTGCTGGAAGCGCGTGCCCGGGCGCAGGCTTATCTCCACTGGCGCGGTACCGCGCAGCAGGTCCAGCACCACTACCTCGTTGTCGGAGAACGTGGAGATCACCACGGTCTGGCCAACTTCGTCGCGCAGCTGTTCCAGCACCGGCTTGGCCAGTCCCATCACATCGAAACGGCTGCTGCAGGCACGGCCCAGCAGGAACATCTGCCAACCTACCCGGTACTGGTTGTTGTCCGGGTCCTGGTCGACGTAGCCATGCTCGCGCAGCACGCTGAGGTGGCGGTGCACGCGTGCTTTCGGCATGCCCAGCAACTGCGCGAGGCGGGTGACGCCGAGCCCGGTGGGTGCCGCGGCCAGTGCCTCGATCACCTTCAGCGAGACGATGGCGGTGGGCAGGCCCTGTTCGGCGCTTTCTTCCTGTGGCTCAACGGCGCCGCTGGCGGCGCCCAATTCCTTTTTGTCACTCGCGTCGTGGCTGGGCATCGGCTACCTGCAGTGTGTTGCATGGACGAATGCGGCCTGTTGACCGCATTTTCCGCCGATTATGGCAGGTCGATGTATCGCTCTGCGAAAACCTTGTACTGCTGGGTCTTCTGCGCGGCCGCATCTTCCGGGCGCACGTAGCGGATCGAGCTGCGCCCCTTGAGCTGGCGGGGCAGCAGGAAACAGCGGATGAAACGGGTTTCCTCGGCCTCGGTGGTGGGTGCCAGTACCGGCGCATGGCCGAGCTCGAACCAGGCGCTGCCGGCCGGGTAATCGTGGCTGTCTCCGAGCGTTTCGATGCTGATCTGGCCGTAGTCACAGATCCGGATGCCCGGCCCTTGATGGACATGGGTCAGCGCCACGCCGCCCTTGGGAAAATCGACGCGGTCGCAGCGCATCAGCCACTCGAAGCGGTCATCCAGGTTGATTGGCGCCTCAAGTTTCAGCTCGCTGCGGGTAGCTGGCGCCGATGGCAGGGCGCCGGCAGGACGGTTGCGATCAGTCAGTTCCCAGCGCCACAGCACCGTTTCCTGGTCGCCGTTGAACAGGGTGACCTGCTGCTGGCAGACACGCGCCTGGGCCGGGTCCAACGCCTGGCTGTCCTGCGCGGACTCAACACTCAGGCCGCCGCTGCGGACATAGAGGGCGCGCGGACCGCTGGGCAGGTAAACAGGAGGGCAGCCGGGTGGCAGGTGGTCTTCGTGCAGGCGGAGGATCAGGTCGGACATCGGAATCTCGCGGTTGTAACGGCATTCGTATCGTATATCGATACAAAATTAAATTCCATGTTCCATTTTTAGAAAAAGTGGGATATTTTGTGCCCTGAGTATCGACCACCGATACTCTCGTATCAGCCACGATTCCGGAGGGGAAGCCAATGGCGCAGCGTGATTCATCGATCCAGGCAGTAACAGGCGGCGCAGGTGGCCGTTGGTGGCAGGGGGCCAGCAAGCAGCAGTGGGGCACGTTCCGTTCGGCCTACTTGGGCTGGATGCTGGACGTGATGGACTTGATGCTGTTCGCGATGGTGCTCAAGCACGTCAGCGCGGACCTGGGCTTCGACAAGTCGCAGGCTGGCATGGTGATGTCGGCCACGCTGATGGCCACCGCGTTCGGCGGACTGGTGTTCGGCTACCTGGCCGATCGCATGGGGCGGGCGAAGTCGATGATGCTCAGCATCATCTGTTACTCCATCGGCACGGCGCTGTGCGGCCTGTCCGACACGCTGGGCCAACTGATGCTGTTCCGCGTGATCGTCGGCCTGGGTGTCGGCGGTGAGTGGTCCGCGGGTTCGGCACTGGTCAGCGAGAGCTGGCCGGCACAGCACCGCGGCAAGATCCTGGCCTGGATCCAGAGTGCGTTTGCATCCGGTTATGCCGCTGCCGCGATCATCGCCGCGCTGGTGGTACCGACGCTGGGTTGGCGCTGGGTATTCGCGGTTGGCCTGTTGCCGGCACTGCTTGCCTTCTATGTGCGCCGCCACGTCAAGGAGCCGGAGATCTGGGTCAACCAGAAGGAACGCCTCAGCTTCGCCCAGACCATGCGCAACCTGTTTGGTACCCATGCGCGCAACACCACGGTCGGGCTGGCCTTCGTCACCGCCGCGATGTGTGGCTATTGGGGACTGTTCACCTGGATCCCGACCTACCTCGCAACGCCGGTCGCTGACGGCGGCCCGGGCCTGGACATGGTCAAGTCGACGATCTGGATCGTGGTGATGCAGATCGGTGCGGCGCTTGGCTTTGTCACCTTCGGTTACATCGCCGACGCGATCGGTCGCAAGAAGGCCTTCATGCTGTTTTTCGTGGCCTCCGCGCTGACCGTGCCGGTGTTCGTGATGATCAAGTCGCCGATGGCACTGATGGCGTTCGGCATCGTCGTGGCGTACTTCGGCACCGGCTTCTACAGCGGCTTCGCGCCGACCTTCGCCGAAATGTTCCCGACCACCGTGCGCGCCACCGCGCAGGGCTTCGTCTACAACGGCGGCCGTGCCATCGCCGCCATCGCGCCGGCCTTGATCGGCTTCCTTGCCAACAGCTACGGCGTCGCCAGTGGCTTGATGGCGACCGCCGGGTTCTTCGCGCTGGCTGCAGTGATCGTGCTGCTGTTCCTGCCCGAGACCAAGGGCGTCGAACTGACCTGACCGAACTAGCAGGAGTAATGAAATGCCGATCATCCAAGTGACCCTGGTGCAGGGCCGCGACGAGCAGAAAGTACAGCGCTTCATCCGCGAAATGGCGAAGGTGGCGCATGCGGAACTGGATGCGCCGATGAGTGCGATCCGGGTGATGGTCACCGAGGTTCCGCCGCAGCGTTTCGCGGTAGGCGATGTGCTCAAGAGCGATCCCGTTGAAGGGGGCAAGGCATGACGGCTTTGGTATTGGATGCCGCTGCGATCGCCCGCCATGGCGGCGAACTGCACACCGCGCTGCGTACTGGCGTGGCGGTTGATCCACTGAGCGAGCGGATCAGTGGGCTGACCCTCGCCGACGCCTATGCGATCTCCAATGATCTGCTTGCGCGCCGGCTGGCCGATGGCGAGCGCGTGGTTGGCAAGAAGATCGGTGCTACGTCGGCGGCCGTGCAGCGCATGTTGAAAGTCGACCAGCCGGACTTCGGCTTCCTCACCGACCGCATGCAGGTTGCCAACGGCGGCACGCTGCCGGTGGCGGGGATGATCGCGCCGCGTGCGGAAGGCGAAATCGCCTTTCACCTCAAGCGTGACCTGGTTGGCCCCGGTATCACCCACCACGATGTCCTCGCTGCGACCGAGGCGCTGTCGGTGTGCTTCGAGATCGTTGATTCGCGCATCCGCGACTGGCGCATCGGCATCACCGACACCGTCGCCGACAACGCGTCCGCCGCAGCCTATGTGCTGGGCGAGCTGCGCGTGCCGCCGAAGAACCTGGACCTGGGCACGCTGGGCATGGTGGTCGAGAAGAACGGCGAACTGGTGGCCACCGGCGCTGGTGCCGCCGCGCTGGGCTCGCCGGTCAACTGCGTGGCATGGCTGGCCAACACGCTTGGTCGCCTTGGTACGCCGTTGAAGGCCGGCGAAGTGATCCTGTCCGGCGCCTTGGTGCCGCTGATACCGGTGGCCGCCGGTGACCACATGCGCGTCCGCGTTGGCGCGCTTGGCAGTGCCGACGTGCATTTCGCGTGATGCCTGCTTCCTCCCCCACATTGAATGACATGAGTGCTCCATGACCCTGAAAGCTGCCATCGTCGGTCCCGGTAACATCGGTACCGATTTGATGATCAAGATCCTGCGCCACGGCAAGCACGTGCAGATGGCTGCACTGGTCGGCATCGATCCGGCCTCCGATGGCCTGGCGCGCGCTGCGCGCATGGGCGTACCGACCATCGCCAGTGGCGTGGCAGGGCTGATTGAATCGGAGTTGTTTGCCGATATCGACATCGTCTTCGATGCAACATCAGCCTCCGCGCACATTGCCAACGACGCCTTGCTGCGCAAGGCCAAGCCGGACATCCGCGTGGTCGACCTGACGCCTGCGGCGATCGGTCCGTACTGCGTGCCGACGGTCAACCTGGACGACAACATCGACGCCGCCAACGTCAACATGGTGACCTGCGGTGGCCAGGCCACCATTCCGATGGTCGCCGCGGTGGCCTCGGTGGCCAAGGTCAAGTACGCCGAGATCGTCGCCAGCATTTCCAGCAAGAGTGCCGGCCCCGGCACCCGCGCCAACATCGATGAGTTCACCGAGACCACTTCGCGGGCGATCGAGAGCGTTGGTGGCGCGGCCGTGGGCAAGGCCATCATCGTGCTCAACCCGGCCGAGCCGCCGTTGCTGATGCGCGACACCGTCTACGTGCTCAGCGAACTGGCCGACACCACGGCCATCGAGGCAGCAGTCAATGACATGGCAGCACGCGTGGCCGCCTACGTGCCGGGCTACCGGCTCAAGCAGCAGGTGCAGTTCGAGGTGCTGGACGAACCGGTCAACGTGCCCGGCGTCGGTCTCACCACTGGCCTCAAGACCACGATCTTCCTGGAAGTGGAAGGTGCCGCGCACTACCTGCCAGCCTACGCCGGCAACCTGGACATCATGACGTCGGCCGCGCTGGCCACCGGTGAGCGCATGGCCGCCTCGGTGCTGGCCGCGCGTGCTGCAGCCTGAGGAAGAACGTATGACTGACAACAAGCTCTACATCTCCGATGTCACCCTGCGTGACGGTTCGCACGCGGTGCGTCACCGCTACAGCGTGGCGCAGGTGCGGGCGATCGCCACTGCGCTGGACAAGGCGCGGGTGGACTCGATCGAGGTCGCGCATGGCGATGGCCTGCAGGGTTCATCGTTCAACTACGGCTTCGGCGCGCACAGCGACGTTGAGTGGATCGAGGCGGCGGCCGAATCGGTATCGCATGCCAGGATCGCCACGCTGTTGCTGCCCGGCATCGGCACCGTGCATGACCTGAAGAATGCGCATGCAGCCGGTGCGCGCATCGTGCGCGTGGCCACCCACTGCACCGAGGCCGACATCTCGCGCCAGCACATCGAAGCAGCCAAAGCACTGGGCATGGACGCGGTCGGCTTCCTGATGATGAGCCACATGACCACGCCTGCGGCGCTGGCGGTGGAGGCGAAGAAGATGGAAAGCTACGGCGCGTCCTGCGTGTACGTGGTGGATTCCGGCGGTGCACTCAACATGAGCGACGTGCGCGAGCGGGTCAGCGCGCTGCGCGAGTCGCTGCAGGCCGATACGCAGATCGGCATCCATGCCCACCACAACCTGTCGCTGGGCGTGGCCAACTCCATCGCCGCGGTCGAAGCAGGCGCGATCCGCATCGACGCCAGCCTTGCCGGCATGGGCGCGGGCGCGGGCAATGCGCCGCTGGAAGTGTTCATTGCCGCCGCCGAGCGCCTGGGCTGGAACCACGGTTGTGACCTCTACACCTTGATGGATGCCGCCGATGACATCGTGCGTCCGCTGCAGGACCGCCCGGTGCGCGTTGACCGCGAGACCCTCGCGTTGGGTTACGCAGGCGTGTACTCCAGCTTCCTGCGCCACGCCGAGGCAGCGTCAAAGCGCTTCGGCATCAATACCGTCGACATCCTCGTCGAACTCGGCAAGCGCCGCATGGTCGGTGGCCAGGAAGACATGATCGTGGATGTCGCACTGGATGTGCTGCGCGCCCGCGACGCCACCACGCAGGAGAAAACCGCATGAGCTTGGACCGTTCCATCATTGAAGGCTGCGCGAAGCAGCTGCTGTCCGCCGAGCAGGACGTGCGCGAGGTGGTGAAGATCACCGACGCGTACCCGCAGATCGGAGTAGATGAGGCCTACGACATCCAGGATCGCCTGCGCAGCATCAAGCAGTCCGCAGGTGTCCGCATCGTCGGCATGAAGATGGGCCTGACCTCGCGCCCGAAGATGCAGCAGATGGGCGTTGACACGCCGATCTATGGCTTCCTGGGTGATGACAATGCCGTCGACGATGGCGCCGTCGTGGACACCGCCCGGCTCATCCATCCGAAGGTGGAGGCGGAGATTGCCTTCGTGATGCGTGATGCGCTGCAGGGGCCGGGCTGTGATATCGCCCGGGTATTGACGGCTACCGACTACGTGGTACCGGCGATCGAGTTGATCGATTCGCGCTATGAGAATTTCCGCTTCGACCTGCCCAGCGTCATCGCCGACAACACCTCGGCGGCGCGCTACGTACTGGGCTCGCGCCCGACCGCGGTGGAAGGATTGGATCTGGAGACCCTGGGCGTGGTGATGGAGAAGAACGGCCAGGTAGTTGAGGTCGGTGCCGGTGCGGCGGTGCTCGGCAACCCGGCAGAAGCGGTGGCGATGCTGGTCAACATGTTGGCGCAGCGAGGGCAGGTGTTGCCCGCGGGCAGCGTGGTGCTGTCCGGTGCGATCACCGCGGCAGTGGCGGTTGCAGCCGGTGACAACGTACTGGTACGCGCCGATGGCCTTGGCACCACGTCGATGCGGTTTGTTTGAGGGGTGGAATGTCGCTGCACGCTGGGCTCCCCAAGTTGTTTCAGATCGTCATTCCCGCGTAGGCGGGAATCGCTTGCAGCTGTCATTCCCGCCTGCGCGGGAATGACGATCTGAAGGTGGATTTTGGAAGTCGGGAAGAGCGATTTCCCGCATTAGAAAACGGCGTCATTTCGACTGGCCTTTCCAAGAAAGGCCGGATCGGTGTTCTGTTGCCCTGGGAGGGGAAAGCAATGATCAGCAACAAGAAGCTGGCGGCCCTGGCCGTCACCACGGCCTTGGCGGCGATGCCGTTGAGTGCGCTCGCACAGGCAACGGATGCCAAGGCCATGGAAGCGCGGATGGCGCAGTTGGAGCAGGAGATGCAGCAGATGCGCGCGATGCTGCAGCAGTACCAGCAACATGAGGCGGCCAACGCCGCTGCGGCTCCCGCTGCGAGCGCAAGCGCACTCGATGCAACCCGCGTGGTTGCCGCTGCACCGGCTGCCCCGTCGGCGACCCTGCCCAATGCAATGCCGGGCACGAAGTTCTCCTTCGGCGGCTTCATCAAACTCGATTCGATGTATACCCGCACCAGCGATGGTGAAATCGCGGATGGCTCGGCCGGGCGCCTGTTCTACTTTCCCGGCGCCACCCCGGTTGCAGCCGATGGCAATGGCCGCGGCGCCAGCTATACCGATGTGCATGCGCAGTTCTCGCGCTTCTGGTTCGGTGCCGACACCACCACCGACAACGGCGACAAGCTCAAGGCCTATATCGAGGCCGACATGTACGGTGGGGGCAGCAATGCGTTCGCTGGCAACGAGGTCATCACCAATACCTATGCGCTGACCCTGCGCCAAGCCTATGTGAGCTGGAACAACTGGTTGGCCGGCCAGACCTGGTCCAACTTCCAGGATGTTGCCGCGCTGCCGGATACCGTCGATTTCACCGGGCCCTCCGAAGGCACCATCTTCTCGCGGCAGGCACAGCTGCGTTACACCCGCGGCGCCTGGTCGTTCTCGGCGGAGAACCCGCAGACCACGATCACTCCGTTTGCTGGCCGTGGTGCACGCTTCAACAGCGGCGCCGATACGATCCCGGATTTGACTGCACGCTGGAGCACGCGCGGCAACTGGGGCCATTTCACCGCCGCAGCGATGCTGCGCAACTTCCGCTATGGCGGGGAGACCGAGACCGGCGCGGCATTGAGTGTGTCAGGTCGCTTCAACATCGGTGCCAACGATGACCTGCGCTACATGGTCAGTGGTGGCAGTGGCGTGGGTCGCTACCTCGGTTTCGCGCTGGGCAGCGATACGGTGCTCGACGAGGAGGGCCGGCTGCATGCGATGGACGGCTACGGCGGTTTCGCTGCCTGGCGTCATGCCTTCACGCCGAAGCTGCGCGGCAACCTGGTGTACTCGGTTGCGGTGCTGGACAACGATGCCGCGTTGACGGGCTACGAGGTGACCGAGAGGGCGCAGTCGGTGCGTGCCAACCTGATCTACTCGCCATTCCCCAAGCTGGATCTCGGCGTCGAGTTGAGTCATGCGACGCGTCGCATCGAGAACGGACAAGAGGGCGACATGAACCGCCTGCACACACACGTGAAGTACAACTTCTGATGCAAGCACGCGCTTGTGCGTGCGCGTTGCGGAACAGCACAGGCGGGCTGGGGTAACATCAGCCTTGGTCCGCCCGTGTTGTCTGTCATGAATACATCGCCAAGCCTGCCATTGTTTCCGCTGCACGCAACCTTGCTGCCGGGCGCGGCGTTGAACCTGCGCGTGTTCGAGCCGCGTTACCTGGATCTGGTCCGCGAGTGCGGGCGTACCGGCGGCAGTTTCGGTGTCTGCCTGATCCTGCATGGCGAGGAAGTCGGTGCACCGGCAACGCCTGCTGCCTGGGGCGTCGAGGCCACGGTCGAGGATTTCGATGTCGGCCCCGATGGCGTATTGGTATTGCGTCTGCGCGGCGCGCGACGCTTCCACGTAACGACAACCCATGTACGTGACAACGGCTTGGTAACGGCGGATGTGCAGTGGTGCGAGCTCGACAGCGATGATGAACTGCAGCCGGAACACGGGCTGCTCGCTACCTTGCTGGAACACATCATCGAGCAGATAGGCGGCGAGTACGCCGCCGCCGGTCCGGCACAGTTGGATCAGGCAGCGTGGGTGGGTTGGCGCCTGGCCGAACTATTGCCGCTCAGCGAAACCCAGCGGCTGCAGCTGTTGCAGGAGAACGATCCGCGGCGACGCCTGGATCGATTGCTGGAATGGATTCCGGAGCTGGACGTGCCGATCGAGGAAGAGCTGTAACCCGGTTGCAGGATGTGGGAGCGCGGCGTAAGCCGCGAAACCAATACATCACCAGATCTTGATTGACGCGGGCAGCGAGGCATTGCCAGCGTCGCTGCTTACGCCGATCCCACAGTGCTGGCCAGCAATGCCTTCGTAGTGCCCACCCCAACACGGCCAGGGGCGGTAACCGGAAAGCATATTCCCAGCAATGCGCCGCCCAAAACTCCGTCTTTAGGGGGTT